>DAIPLL010000151.1:0-3248 GCA_036769265.1 Kapaibacterium sp. (SeqCode) | reverse complement strand
AACGACTGATCGAACATTCAAATCAACAATTTTTCGATTTACGAAAAGAGATGGATGAGCGATTTGTGAGCATGCAAAAACAGATGGATGAGCGATTTGTGAGCATGCAAAAACAGGTGGATGAGCGATTTAATATCACGGAAAAAAAAATCGATGAACTGAGGGTCGCATTTCTCACGTTGGCTAATAAAACAGGACCGGAATTAGAACAGCTGGTATTAAAATTAATGAAAGAGACGCTCTTGCTCAATAATGTTAATCCTGATAAGATTAGAAAGGAAACTTTAATGGATTCAAAAGGGGTGCTTTTTGCTCTTGGGTTTTCTACGGATATCGATGTATTATTAGAAAATGGAACCGTGTATCTTGTTGAAGTGAAAGCGAAAGCAGATTCTCGAGATTTTTATCATTTTAAGCGAATAGCGATGTTGTATGAGCAAGAAACCGGGAAAAAAGTGAGCGGGTTAATTATGGTGTCGCTGAGGATTAACGAGAAAACGATTGTTCATGGAAAAAATACGGGAATACAAATCGTCGCGGGTTCTATTATCTATGGTGCTGAAGAGGCGTAGAACCTCAACAGTAATCAAGATTTTTTTATTAGACATTTGAGTATTACCATCTTCACTCATTAGATACGGTATACAGCAAAAGGGAGGTGATGCAATTCTTTAGATGCAGATACATGCGCGAAACAGTCTAATGAAGCGTATGTGCTTATTTCCTTAGTATTTTTTTGCATGAACGCTTGAGATCGGTTAACATTTTCCTTTTAAAATTTTGAATTTTCGGGCAAGCGGACAAATCGTGAGGCGTAGCGGTAAAAAAAGCAAAAGAACCAAATACACCACCGGGAATCAAAGGATTCGATCGGACAATCGAGAACTCGTGAAGCGCTAAGGGTCCGAGGATCGCCATACTTTACCCGAAAAAGCCGAAAACAAAAAAATTAAATGGAAAATGAAACCACAACATGAGGAATATGTCACCATAATCGTGCATATTCGTTAACCTCGTATAATATTGTCTGAAAGACGAATATTGAATAAAAAAATTCGGAGAATCGTGGATTCGAAGAGCAATATATGCTCTTGATCCCCTTTGTCTGCATATAAAGAAGAGATTGAATAAAACAACAGAGTATTATCTTGAAGCGTGGAACATTGAACATTAGCAACACGGAGAAAAGCGGTTTCGAACTATTTTTTATTGATCTTCGTAAATAGGTGTTTGATTTAGTATAGAAGGGAATCCGTGTTTTCCGCCCGGAGGATAAAAGGATCGATGGATTGATGTAAATATCCTCTTTCGTTGCCACAACACCGGATAATGCACTAATAATTGCCCCTTTTAATTCATCGTTGGTTCGAACCAGTTCGGGTAGCATTCTTTTCAGTTGGTCAAGATCGATTTTGCTACTCATCAAAAAAAAAGAAAAATCGCAAATTAATATACTTATGGTGGCATATTCCTCATGTTGTGGTATAACCGATTTCAAGCGTGCATGCAAAAAAATACTAAGGAAATAACCACTTACGCTTCATTAGACTGTTTCGCGCGTGTATCTGCATCTAAAGAATTGAATCAACTCCTTTTTCCCGTGTCACGGTATCCAATGAGTGAAGATGTTAATATGTTAATGTCTAATAAAAAAAACCTTCATAATTTCCTTTCAATGAACGCTTAATCATCCCATTTTGGAGATGCAAACGGCGGCGACACGTAGCGTTTTTGTATAGTTATAGAATCAATTTTTTGAATATCTTCAGCGCTTAATTGAATCGATTGTGCATCCAAATTTGATTTCAAATGTTTTTCACTCGTTGATTTCGGAATCGGAATGACACCATGAGCCATCTCCCATGCCAAGCAAACTTGGGCGACGGTCAACTTATTTCTGTCCGCAACCTCCTTTAGTACCGAAATTTCGCCCAGATTTCCATGACCCAATGGAGAATAGCCCATAATCCGAATTCCTCGAGTTTCACAATAGTTTCTCAACTTTTTTTGTTGTAGCAAAGGATGCAATTCAATCTGGAGAACCTTAATTGAATCACAAACCGATAAAGCCGCATTCATTAGAGCAAGGGTAAAATTTGACACTCCAATTGCCTTAACTTGGCCACGATCCACCAATTCTTTCATTGCGTTTAATGTGGTTTCGGGCTTATATCCAAAAGCCGGGAAATGTACGAATAAGATATCAACATAATCGGTTTGTAAGTTTTCTAAACTTTTTTGAAAGCCAGAAAGAAGCAATTTGGGTCGATTTCGCATCGGAAATATCTTTGTAGATAAAATAACCTGGTTTCTGGGAATGCCCGATTCGACCAAAGCAGATCCAACAGCATGTTCATTTTTATATGCTTGAGCGGTATCGATTAGCCTATAGCCCAATTTAAGAGCAATTAAAACGGAATTTTTACATATATCCGGTTTTAGTTGCCAAGTTCCCAAGCCGATTTTTGGAAAATGGATTTGCATACCATTTCAAAAAAAGATATCTTACATTTAATCTTTCGCTTCACTTGAAAATATTCATTATTCATTCCAAAAAATGCGCTGATTGATTGATTCTGCGATTTCATCAATTCATCCTTTTTGGCTAATTTCATCTTTCTTTAAAATTTTTGCTCGGACGGACTTTCTGGGTTATGATTGCGAGCATCGAACCAGAAGCATCTCAATCATTCACCCAAAACTTGCTAAAAAATTGAAATTAAAAGGAACATATAGTAAAACAATCGCAAATCAATAAAGAGCAATAAAATCGTATGCGTTTAAAGCATTTACAATGTTAATTTTATTCATTCGATCTCCTTTTTGGGTTTTTTCTCGAAAGATACACAAAAAATCATCATGGATTGAACATCCGCAAATATCACCTCATTTCAACAGAAGTCCATGAAGTTTAGAGCAGATTATCATGGAATTTCGGAATTTCTCTCTTTTTGTTCATATAATTTATGTTTTTGCTTAGATTTATTTATTTTTCTTCTCCGGTGTTCAATAAATCCATTTCTTTTTGAATTTCATCATCGGATAACCCCTTTTTCTTTAAAAGTGCGATAAGAATCATTGTTTTCTTTTCTGCTTCGCGACGCTTCTGCTCCTCCTCGCGACGCTTCTGCTCCTCCTCGCGACGCTTCTCCTCTAATCCCTGAAGAAGACGAACTTTCTCCTCTAATTCCCGCTTATACACATCCACCATAAAATTCAAATACACCACCTACACATAATTTTCTATC
>DAIPLL010000150.1:0-3249 GCA_036769265.1 Kapaibacterium sp. (SeqCode) | reverse complement strand
TTATATACTTAACACTAAAACCAATATTTTATCCAAATAATACACTAGTATCAACATTTCTAATTGTTCTCCCAGCAATTGTAAGTGCACATTTACTTTCTTCGACTCAAACATTACTTTCAGTTACTATTTCTCTGATATATACATATATTTATTTGTTTTTTAGTAGCAATATTAAACAATTTTCAAATTCAAAATTTTTTTTAGGCATAACTTTAACTTATCTTTTATCATTTTTTATAAATCAATTAATCGAATTTACCAAGAGATATTATTACGAAGCTAAAATTAGAGAAAAGTTTGAACAAGATTTATTAAAAAAAAATGAGGAACTAAAAATTTATGCCGAGCGTTTAGAAGCGGAAATCATAGAAAAACATAATACTGAAAGAACTCTTAGAAAATCAGAAGAGCAATACCGTCAACTTGTAGAAAAAGCAAACATAGGAATCTTAATGGATGACGTACACGGGAATATAAAGTTCTTTAATGAGCAATTTTGCAGTATATCTGGCTATTCACCAAATGAATTAATTAATTTAAATTTAAGAGATTTAATTCATGAAGATGATTATCCAAAGGTTCTTGAAAAACACCGCTCAAGGTTTGAAGGTATAGTCCCTTATGAACGTTATGAAGTACGTTTAAAAAGAAAAGATCAAAATATTATTTTTGTTGAAGTTGATGTATCAGCTATAGCAGAAAAAAATAAAATTATTGGCACAAAAGCTTATCTTTGGGACATAACTACTCGAAAAATTACAGAACTTGCATTAAAAGAAAGCGAAGAGCGTTTTCGTAGTATTTACAATAATGCAACAATGGGTTTCTACCGAATGACGTCCGATGGGCGTATAGTTATGGCTAATCCTAAATTCTTCGAAATGTTGAAAATCAATGCGAACGAGTTATTAAATAAAAAGCTGCAAGATGTGCTTGAAACAGACGAAAAAAGAGACAATTTTATTAACTTAATTAGAAAAGAACGCAAAGTTAATGGTTATGAAAGCGAATGGTACCGAAAAGATGGAGCCTTATTCTTTGGTCGCGAGACAGCCTGGACTATTGACGATGAAAGCGGGGATATTGCTTATATAGATGTCATTTTAGAAGATATTACTTTAAAGAAGCAAATTGAAGAAGAAAGAGAACAACTTATATCGCTTTTACAAAGTGCTAAGACGGAAATTAAAGTTCTAAGTGGACTGCTACCAATTTGTGCTTCTTGTAAACGAATTCGAGATGAAGATGGCAGTTGGCACAATGTAGAGCATTATATTACAGAACACTCAGCAGCTGAGTTCAGCCATGGACTTTGCCCTGATTGTGCCCAAAAATTATACCCAAGTGCTTATAAATAAACTTCTGTTTCTGCATAGGTATCAATCGTTTCAAAAACTCTGATACCGATTTTTTTTATGTTATCAAATTTTGCAAATTCATTTTTAAAATATCCAGCAAAAAAAAGTGATATATTTTCGCAAGTTGTATAATCATCAATCACAAAGTGCCGAAAACCGTTCCCAACCAAAAAATCAAGCATTAATTTATCATCCCGATCAACTATAAAAGTATGATCCAACTGATTAATCAAAGGTCTTACTATTGCCTCAATATGATAAAAATCTATTAGCATTCCCTGATCGTTTGGTTCACCTTCAAGTGCGATTTGTAATTTATAAGAATGTCCATGTATATTCTTGCAGTTGCCTTCGTGATAAGGAAGGCGATGGCTCATTTCCCAAGTAAATTCTTTTGCTATTCGCATATTAATCCCTTTTGTATGTTGCAACAATTGTGCTTGTCATTCCACCACGAACGCCCCACTCACTTACAATTTGCATTTCAAGCGGCTTGCATGCTTCTACAAGATCATCCAGAATTTGATTGGTTACTGCTTCGTAAAAAATACCTTTATTTCTAAATTCCAAAAAATAATATTTTAGTGATTTCAACTCAAGGCAAAGCTCATCAGGTATATATGTAATTGTGATTGTTCCAAAATCCGGCAATCCAGTTTTCGGACATACGGATGTGAATTCGTGATTTACATGTGTAATTTCATATCGACGCCCCGGTCGTGGATTTGGAAATGTTTCGATTTGCATTTTTTTCTCCATTTTTATTTATACTTTTCAATAAAATATACTTAATTTTGATATCAACTTTATTTATGACGAATGAAAAATAAAATGAGTGAAGAATTTGGATATATTTATGGCAGGAATGCTGTTTTGGAGGCTCTAAGAGCTCAACCCGATAAAATTAGTAAAATATATACTTTGTATAATATTCAAAGTAAAGAAATTTCCTTTATTATTGCAAGTGCTCGAAAAAATAAAATACCTTGTGTGCAACTGGATAAAATAAAATTTAATGCTTTGGAGAAAAAAGTTTGCCCCGAAGGAAGCCGTTCTCAAGGTGTCATTGCATAGCGAGAGCTAGTTGAAAGCAAATCCCTTGGTGAGAGACACAATATAATACCAAAGAATGAAAATCCAATTCTTGTCATACTTGACGGCATAACAGATCCTCACAATCTCGGTGCAATAGCCCGCAGTGCTGAGTGTGCAGGTGCCTCAGGCATAATTATTCCTGAACGAAAAGCTGCAACCATCACACCTGTTGCTATTAAAGCATCTGCAGGTTCACTTGAACATATTCCCGTAGCCTATATCGCGAATACTAATTTAGCTATACAAAAACTGAAAGATGCTGGTTTTTGGATTATTGGTACATCCGATAATGCTAAAAATTTATATACAGAGAACATATACAACCAGCCTATTGCTATAATAATTGGTAATGAAGGAAGTGGCATAAAGCCATCTGTTGCAAAACATTGCGATTTTCTTGTGAAAATCCCTATGCAAGGCAAAGTTTCCTCACTTAACGCTTCTGTTGCTGCAGGTGTTATTCTCTTTGAAGCAGTCCGTCAAAGAAATTTAAGGAAAATGTAAATGAAGCAGAGAATTGCTATTTATCCTGGCACCTTCGATCCAATTACAAACGGTCATCTTGATGTAATTGAGCGTGCTGCCGAAATGTTCGATAAAGTTATTGTTATGGTTGCCATAAACACAAAAAAAATTAATTTATTCAACGAACAAGAACGCTTAGAAATGGCTCAAAAAGCACTTAGGCATTTGAAAAATGTAGAAGCTGTTTACCATTCTGGGCTTACTATTGATTTTGCTCGAAATGTTGGTGCAGTATCAATTATTCGTGGAATTCGTGCTGTTACAGATT
>DAIPLL010000149.1:0-3259 GCA_036769265.1 Kapaibacterium sp. (SeqCode) | reverse complement strand
AATTTCAGGAGCAATCGATTTTAAATTTAATTCTCGCGAATTCTTCCTATCGCTCGGCTCTATTATCATTCTTGCTATTGCTATTATTGTTTTCATCGGAACAAATTGGCCCCTTTTCTCCGAGATTGCTGGCTCGCAAAAATCAAGTGTCGATATCTCTTTCTATGATAAATGGAATTTGCCTTTCGCTATTTTGCTTCTGCTTACAAGTGCTTTCTCGCTTTACTTGCATTGGAATTCAACTGATCTGAAAAATAAAATTAATCGTATTGCAATATCTCTTTCAATCTCAGTAATTTTCTCACTTATTGCATTCTGGCAAGGTATTAATGTTGTTCCTTATTTGTTGCTTGCATTCGCTGCAATTTATACTATAGTTGTCAATCTTGAGTTCATCATTCGTAATTGGAAAAGCTATAAGCACGGTTTTGGGACTTATCTATCGCATATGGGGGTGGCTTTCCTTCTGCTCGGTGCTCTGCTTTCGGGTGCATACTCCACTACACAGCACATTACGCTCGCCGTTGGCAGCTCCACCGAAGCACTCGGCTATAAATTAACATTCAAGGAAGTTAATCAGATCGAAAAGCATTTTCAAGATAGAGAAAAGTATGAATTTATTGTAACTGCCGAAAAAGATGGCAAATCAATTGAATTAAAACCAATTTTTTATTGGAGCGATTTCAATCAACGTATGGCACCATTTTTAGAACCTGGCATCAAAGAGAAACTTTTCTACGATGTTTACATATCTCCTAAGGCTACTGAAAACAGATCTAATGCCCCAATGGTGCTACTTACACGAGAAGAAACTGCAAAAGTCCCGCTGGACACCAGCATTAAAATAACACTTCTCGGTTTTGATATGAACCACGCTATGGAGATGACTGTTGATAACCGTGTGCGGCTTGGTGTTGCTGTCGAATTCAATAAATCAGGCGATAAATACATTGATACACTTTATTCCGCTATTGATATAAACACCAAAACAGGCAATCCCGAACCAAAGCTCATCAAAGGCACCTCCATCAAAGTCGGTTTCAGCGAACTCATAGCAAGTATGCAAGGTGGTTCGCAGGCGGCTTTCGTTTTCTTGCGTGAAGGCGAAGAACCACCCAAACAGACACAAGTCTTCACATTCGATTTTGCTATAAAGCCCTTCATTAATTTTGTTTGGCTTGGCACAATTCTTATCGTCGTGGGATTCTTCTGGGCAATCTTCCGCCACCGCCGTGAAAATATAAGTCAATAATCGTCGCTATAGTTCACATATTTGAATAAAATAAATGTGCCACACCTAATGAGTGTGGCACTTCTCATCTAAAAGCTAATTTTTATCTTAAATCTTTTCTTTTGAATACAAAATAATTACCAAAAAACTTACTCAATATGTAGTTTTCGCGTATATATTCATCGAGTATGCTTTCGCCGGTGAATTTCTGCTTTTCGCTCTGTGGATCGTAATATAGCACAAGCAACGGCAAATTATGAGCTTTAATTTCGCCTATAATTTGCTTCTGATCGTTGGCTTCGGTTGCCTGCCCTGGGTGGAGTTCGTGGAACTTGCTTGCTGGTTTGCGATTCGTTAGATGGTAAAGCATTATATCGTTTATAAAAATTCTGTCGTGGTGCAGAACACCTGAATAAAGATATTCGCCTTTACTAAAAATCTTTATATACTCGATCAAATTATTATAATTCTCGGCATCTTCTTTGAGTAATTTTATAAATCTTGCGTTTGACGTTTTTATTTGTTCTGATTTATCTGAAAATACATAATAAATAGTCTGAAATTTCTTTGCTGTTGGTGCAATAACAATGAAAAATAGCAGGGCAGCAAAAATAAATTTATTTGTAATATTAAATTTCTTTAAAATTGATGTGGCTAAAATTGTGCTAATAATAAGCGAAGGAATTATATGTTCATATCCCGAACGAACCATCCCTTGCATACTGAAAATAATTGAAAAAATTGCCAAAGTGAAGAAAAATAATGCTTCGCTCTCGAAATCAATTTTAGATTTGGAAAAAAGATAGAACACGCTCAATACAACCACAAACGGAATGTAAAAAACGATTGATTGCCATAAATTAAATATTCTGCTTGATACTGGAATTTCGAAATTTAACAAATCCATAATTGGATTTGGAAATGGCAAAGAGCGTGTTGCCGCAAACTTCTCGAATACGAACTTAAATGCGTACTGAAAGTATTGCTCCAAAGCATCAGCATTTGCAAGCAGCAAGATAAATATTGTTAATATCACAATATAAAAAGCGAAAAGAAAAGCGATATTTTTAAAGTTCCTGTAATTGTAAAATTTGTATTCAAAAAGCAATACCAAAATTGTTGCAGAAAGCGCGTACATCCCAAAATCATGCCTTATTGTAAAAAGTGTTGCCAAAAGAATTCCAATCGCTGCAAAATCTTCTCTTTTCTTCTTGTTCAATAGTAAATAAATTATCCCTAAAGTCAATAATATTGCAAGCGGAACAGCCCTTCCATAAAACGGGCTAAGGCTTAAGAACATTGTCGTAGCAAGCGTTGCGAGATATGGATTTATCCGCCGCTTAATCAATGTTTTGTATATTAGCAAAACGCTTAAGCTGTTTATTAGTATAGTGAAAACTCGCACCGCAATCAGCTGACTGCCGAAAATTTTCATCCATAGTGCAAGCACATAAAACCAACCAGGCGAGTAAATAGTCCAAAAATCACGATACGGCGCCTCTCCATTTAATACTCGCAAAGCTCCTACTATTCCTATACCTTCATCGTAAACATTAATCCCAAAATTGCATCCTAAAATAAACCAAACGAATGCAAAAATGAAAACAAACATTGGTGCTATATATTTGTTCTTTTCCACTTTATAATTAAAAATTTCTAATTAAATAATTATCCAATTATCTAAAATAATTTTTTTATATTAAACTTCATTAAAATATTTCATTTACGTAAGAATATTTTGAAAATAAATTGGAGCTTAATGAATATGAAACCATTGCATTCGTTTGTAGTTACAGCAAATTTACCAGCAAGAATTGCCAAACTCAAAGAACTTGCCTATAATTATTGGTGGTGCTGGAACTCCGATGCCCGCGAGCTGTTCATCCGCATTAATCGCAGTCTGTGGGAAGAAGTTAATCATAATCCAGTGCTTCTCATTAACAAAACTCCACAAGAACAGCTTAAAAAATTAGCAGAATCCCAAGATTATGTTAGCTTCCTCGATTACATACACGGGAAGTTCCTTGC
>DAIPLL010000003.1:0-31503 GCA_036769265.1 Kapaibacterium sp. (SeqCode) | reverse complement strand
TTCGGCAATTTCAGATCGATTTGTAGCAACCAGATATTCACTCATTTTATCATCAAAACCAAAAAGTGAAGTTGTAGCACCAATTTCAGCCCCCATATTACAAATTGTACCCTTACCGGTAGCAGATATTGTTTTGGCACCATCTCCAAAATATTCTAAGATATAGCCAGTTCCGCCTTTTACAGTCAAGATGCCAGCAACTTTTAGAATTACATCCTTTGCAGAAGTCCAACCTGAGAGTTTTCCAGTAAGCTTGACACCTATTAATTTTGGGAATTTAAGTTCCCAAGGCATCCCAACCATTACGTCAACTGCATCGGCACCACCAACACCAATAGCCACCATACCTAATCCGCCCGCATTAACTGTATGTGAGTCTGTTCCTATCATCATACCACCTGGGAAGGCATAGTTTTCGAGAATTACTTGGTGAATGATTCCTGCACCAGGTTTCCAAAATCCAATACCAAATTTGCTTGAAACAGATTCGAGGAAATCATAAACTTCTTTATTTGTCTCGAGAGCAGTTTGAAGGTCTTTTTCTGCACCTACTTGCGCTAAAATCAAGTGATCGCAATGCACAGTTGTTGGAACAGCAACTTTATCTTTGCGAGCTTGGATAAACTGCAAAAGAGCCATTTGAGCGGTAGCATCTTGCATTGCTACTCTATCAGGAGCAAACTCCACGTAATCTTTCCCACGCTCGAACTCACGAATAGAGTTTAAATCATATAAATGAGTATAGAGGATTTTCTCTGTAAGTGCAAGTGGACGTTGAATTTTTGACCTAACTAATTGAATTTTTTCAGACAATGAATTATAATGCTTGCGAAGCATTTCAATATCGAAAATCATAGGACACCTGTGAATATTTTTTAAGAATTTAGTTATTAAACGATTTAATAAGCTAAATAATTTGGATTAAATTACTTTGAAGTAAATAAAAAATAATATAAATTAAATAGTTCGTATTAAACGAATTCCAACATAATTAAAATCGCTTCGACGGCTACTGAATCGCACTCTTGATTTGTTATCAAGGAATGAGCCACCACGATGAATGCGAATTGTGCCTGTAACTTGATATGGATTGATTGTATCCACTGGATTATAAAAGCCATAAGTATCCCAGCACCATTCGCTAACATTTCCCAAGCAATCATATAACCCATAAGCATTGGGCAGTTTTTGACGGATAATTTTTGGTGCGCCACCTGAATTAATTGAGTACCAAGCAAAATCATCGAGTATCGCTGGTGAATCGGCTTTTTCTCCTGCTCTTGCGAAGTATTCCCATTCCGCTTCAGTTGGAAGACGCCAACCATTTGAGGTTGTGTCCCAAACAGCAGTTGTATCATTGATTTTATACGCAGGCTTTAGCCCAGACTTTTCTGATAATTTATTACAAAATTCAAGTGCATAAAAAAAGTTAACTCTATAAACAGGCAAATTAGGATGTTTTATTTCAGAGGGATTGCTTTTCATTATGAATTCAAATAGTCGTTGGGTTACTTCTGATTTTGAGACGATTAGATCGTGAGTAATATGCACATTTCTTATTGGCAGCTCATCTTCGAAACCTGTTGTGCTGCCCATCAAAAAAGAACCAGCTTTCACATTGACAACGTCAAAAGGTGGATAAGGCAATACTTGCAAATCAAAAGTTTTGCTTGTATCCTTGCCGAGGACTACATATAAGCGACCAGTTTTTATCCTTTCATCGATTAAAATTCCAATTGAATTGGCGCGCCAGAACAAGCACTCATTTTTTTTGATAATTATACTATCATTGAAAATAACAGCACAGCTATCACACCGCAAAGGTATGTTTCTACCAAAAATTATTAATGTATCTGTCGGAAAAGTTAAATTAGTCGAAATATTTAATATTTCAGGCGAGCCCGTTGGAACGTTGAAATTGTTATTATCACTACAGGAAATAAATAGTAAAAAAATAATAAAGTATTGAAGTTTGGCAAGCTTCATCACTAATTAAACAAATTTTAATAATTTCAAATATAACATATTAATCAAGATAATACAACTAAATATTAATGTAAGGTTTAAGAATTTATTTTATTGAGAGATTTCAACCAAATTATGACGTCCGATTGCTTGTTCGAGCTTTTTACGGACTTCGTAGTAGTCGTTCGAATTCAAAATTTCTTCAGCTATGTGCTTTGCATCAGAGTAATTTAAATTACGAACTCTATTTTTAAGTTCCAAGAGTAATGATGGAGCAACGCTAAGTTCATCAATATCGAGACCTATAAGAATTTCAGTTGCTGCGGAGTGCCCTGCAAGCTCACCGCAAACAGAAACAGTAACACCATTTTTATGGGCTGATTTCACCACTAAATCGATAAGCCTGAGAACAGCCGGATGAAAATCGTCGAAAATATCCGAAACGAGTTCATTATTTCTATCGGCAGCAAGTGTGTATTGAGTTAGATCATTTGTGCCAATGCTGAAGAAGTCCACAGCTTTGGCAAGTCCATCAGAGATAAGGGCAGCTGCAGGTGTTTCAATCATTGCACCAAGTGGAATATTGTTATCGAATATTACACCTTCATTTCGTAATTCTTGTTTGCAAATTTCCAGCAATTGACGGGTTTGTTCTACTTCGTGTAGTGAAGAAATCATAGGGAGCATTATTTTCAAATTTTTATTGATTGAAGCACGAAGTAAAGCTCTAAGCTGTGTCTTAAAAATATCTTTGCGAGAAAGCAAAAAACGAATACCGCGAAGACCGAGTGCTGGATTACCCTCCTTAATAGGCAAGCCTTCAACATATTTATCACTGCCAAGATCAAAAGTACGGATAGTAACAATTTTAGGATAAGCACGTTCGCAAATTTCGCTATACCAATTAAACTGAGTTCTTTCATCTGGGAATTCTTTTAATTCCATAACTAAATTTTCAGAACGAACCAGTCCAAAACCTTCTGCACCATTTATTTCACTTAGGCGGACGTCGTCAAGAAAATTTACATTTGCAAGAATTGAAATACGTTTACCGTCAGTGGTTTCTGCAGGTAATTTAGCAAGTACTCCTAAGGATTTTTTATGTTCCTCTAAGGCGTTAATTTTCGTAACATAAATTTGGCGTATTTCCTCTTTTGCTTTGAGGACAACTATTCCAGAAAAGCCATCGACAATAATTTCATCGCCTGTTTTAATTATGTCAGTAGCATTGTGCACACCAATAACAGCAGGAATATCCAAAGAACGTGCTAAAATAGATGAATGGGATGTAATTCCACCGATTTCGGTAACTATTGCCAAAATTCCTGCTTCTTTGAAATTAACTATATCCGTTGTGCTTAAGTTTTGAGCTACTATAATAGCATTTTGAACATCCACGAAATCAATGCATTGATCTTTTAGAGTAGCAAGAAGCTTTCTTTTAATATTGTCGATTTCATTTGCTCTTTCACGAAGAAGCGCATCTGTTGCATTGAGAAAGAATTTTCGTTGATTATCGAACTCAGCTACAATTGCGCTTTCGACACTAAATCCACTTTTGATTTTATCAATTATAGCATCATATAGTAATGGGTCAGTAAGTATTAAGAGATTAGTTTCTAAAATAGCAACGATATTGCTACCGAGTGAACGCACCTTATGCAAACTTTGCATAAACTGGTGTACAAGATTAGTATGTGCTTTTTCAAATTTTAAGAGCTCGTTTGAAATTTCTTCGTCAGGAACTTTTGTTTGAGGACTAATCAAAGTTTCTGGCTGTAAAACAATAGCTTTACCGATTACAATCCCCGCCGAAGAAGGTATTCCTTTGAGAACAAACTGCTCTTTGAGAATTCTATAGTCTGCTTTGCCATATTTAATAACTTCATCGGGTGCCATCAGATTTCCCCAAAACCATTTTCAAATAACTTAGCAATTTCTTCGACAGCTTCCTGCTCGTCGGGTCCATCGGCACGAATAATGATTTCACTACCTTGCTCGGCTGCAAGCGTCATCACACCTATGATGCTTTTACTATTGATTGCGAATTTATCTCTTATTAAATATATTTCTGATTTAAATTTTGATGCTAGTTTTACAATCGTTGCTGCCGGACGTGTGTGAATCCCCGAACGATTAATTACTTTAACTAACTTTTCTGTCATTAGTAAACATATCCATAAGCTAAACAATATTTGAATTTTAACCAACACAAGTAATATAAATAAAAAACAAACTTTTTGCAAATGTAATTTTGTAAGAAATTAGCTTTTTTAATTTTATTAAGTTAAATATTCAGGGAGCTGTTAAACCATAGATATTTTTTCATATAGGAGATTCACTTAATTTCAAAAGTAGCAGGGACATCGGAATGAATGCCCCTGAGATTTTTATTTTGTAAATTTTTGTAAGAATCAGTAACAAGTTTATTTTGCTTTTAGTGCTTCGGCGCCACCAACAATTTCGAGCATTTCTTTTGTAATTGAAGCTTGGCGTTCTTTGTTGTATTGAAGTTCGAGCATGCGGATTAAATCGTAAGCGTTGCTTGTTGCTTTATCCATTGCCATCATACGAGCAGCTTGTTCGGCGGCATTGGATTCAAGAAGTGAACGCCAAATACGAGTATCAATAAGCTTAGGGATTAGAACATTCAATATTTCATTTTTAGAAGGCTCATAAATATAATCTAAAACCTGAGATGAATTTGTATTTTTTACAGGTTCAATTGGTAAAATTTGTTTCAAAGTTGGAACTTGCTTTAAAATATTGACAAATTCGTTGTAAAGAATATAAATTTTATCGATTTCTTTATTTAGGTATAGTTCTTTAATGGAATTAACAATATTTTGAGCATATATAAAACTTAATTTGTTGAAAATTCCAGGGAATTCGCTAATAACGTCCATTTTGGCACGTTTTGTATGAGAACAAGCTTTTTTCCCAACTGAAATATAACGAAAAGAAGCCTTAGGATAATCTTTTTTGAGATTATCTTGTATTTCGGAAATATTTTTAAAAAGCGTAGTATTAAAGCTACCGCAAAGTCCACGATCTGAGCTGATAATAATAATTGCAATAGAGTTTACTTCTTCTCTACTTTCAATAAATGGGTTTTTATAGTCATCCGATAAATCAATAAGGCTTGAAACAGTTTCCTCAATTTTGGAGAAATACGGGCGTGCATTTTCAATAGCATTTTGAGCACGTCGCATTTTTGCAGCAGCAACCATTTTCATAGCTGATGTGATTTTAGCAGTGCTGCGAACTGCTGCAATTCTTCTTCTTATATCTCTAAGAGTTGCCATAGCTTTTCCTTTGATTACAGATAAATATTATCCGTCATTAAGTAATTTTGAATATAATCAAAAACAGCTTCTTCTAAGCTTCGAAATTTTATATCACCAAAATTTTTCTTTAATTTAGTAATATCAGCAACAGTAAAATATTGATACTGATTTTTTAAATTCTCTGGCATATCAATATATTCAATAATTGGGTGACGCCCCATTGCTTCAAAAACATAGCGCATAAGTGTATTCCAAGAATTTGCCACACCAGTGCCAAGATTGTAAATACCATTAATATCTTTATCAGATAGTGCTTGGAAAATTATATCAACACAATCTTTCACATAAATGAAATCACGTTTTTGTTCACCATTTTCGTAATCTGGTTTGTAGGATTTAAAAAGCTTCACTTTGCCTGTTTCGGATATTTGGTTAAAAGCTTTGTAGATCATACTAGACATATTGCCTTTGTGATATTCATTTGGACCAAAAACGTTGAAAAACTTTAATCCTACGCATTCATTATCAAGATTATTTTCAACAATCCAAAGGTCGAAAATATGTTTAGAAAAGCCATAACAATTAAGTGGTTTTAAATTGTAAAATTCGTTATCGGAGTAACCTTTCGAGCCATCACCGTAAGTTGCTGCACTTGATGCATAAATAAAGCGAATATCATTTTCAAATGCTATACTAGCAAGATGCTGTGAATATTGATAATTGTTTTTTATGAGATAATTTGCATCTTTAACGGTTGTATCTGAGCAGGCTCCAAGGTGTATTATTGCATCAATATCATCAGTGCCATTGTTTTCGAAGTAATCGAAAAGCTCATTTTTATCAACGTAAGTGTGAAAAATCTTACCGCGAAGATTTTTCCATTTATCTTCTTTTGAGAGATTATCCACGATGATTATGTCTTTAATGCCTTCGTCGTTTAGTTTTTTAAGAAGGCAGGAGCCGATAAAACCGGCTCCACCAGTTAGAACTATCATTTTATTTCAATGTTTTTTTAAAATTCTCAATAAATTTTTGTATAGCTTGATGAAGTTTATCTTCAATTTCCTTTGTTAATTCTTTTTTAGTTTTGATTTCGTTTAAGATTTCAGGATGCAAAGAGTCCATATATTCGTAAAATTCTCGTTCCAAACGACGAAGAGAAGCCACAGGGAGTTCGTCCAAATAGCCTTTAGTTGCGACGAAAATTAAAGCAATTTGCTTTTCAACAGGAATTGGACTGAACTGAGGCTGCTTAAGAATCTCTGTAAGACGAGCACCACGAGTAAGTTTAGCCAAAGTTTCTTTATCAAGATCTGAACCGAAACGGGCGAAAGCTTCAAGTTCGCGGAACATTGCAAGTTCAACTTTCAACGGACCTGCAATTTTTTTCATAGCTTTATTTTGAGCATTGCCACCAACACGAGAAACAGAGATACCAATGTTCAGTGCTGGACGCACACCAGCGTTAAACAAAGAAGGCTCAAGATATATCTGACCGTCTGTAATAGAAATTACGTTTGTTGGAATGTATGCAGAAACGTCATTAGCTTGAGTTTCAATGACAGGAAGAGCTGTAAGAGAACCACCGCCGTATTGATCAGAATACTTTGCAGCACGTTCAAGCAAACGGCTATGCAAATAGAATATGTCGCCTGGATAAGCTTCACGACCAGGTGGGCGTCTAAGAAGAAGAGATACTTGTCTGTATGCAGCTGCTTGCTTACTGAGATCGTCGTAAATGATGAGAGCGTGCATACCATTATCACGGAAATATTCGCCCATTGAGCAACCGCTATATGGAGCAATAAACTGCAAAGGAGCTGGATCTGAAGCATTTGCTGCAACGATAATTGTGTAATCCATCGCACCATATTCTTGTAATGTTGCAACAACATTTGCAACAGTAGAAGCCTTTTGCCCAATAGCAACATAAATACAGTAAACGGGTTTGATGCCGAGAGAAGCAGCTTCTTCGGTATGTGTATATTTTTGATTAATAATAGTATCCAAAGCAACAGTAGTTTTGCCAGTTTGACGGTCGCCAATTATAAGCTCGCGTTGACCGCGACCGATTGGAATGAGAGCATCTATTGCTTTAATACCTGTTTGCAATGGTTCTTTTACAGGTTGACGGAAAATTACGCCAGGAGCTTTTCTCTCGATTGGGAGAAATTGTTTAGCAGAGATTTCACCTTTACCATCAATCGGAATACCTAGCGGATTGACAACACGCCCCAGTAACTCTTTGCCAACGGGAACAGACGCAATTCGACCAGTTCTTTTGACTATATCACCTTCTTTAACTTTACTATCATCACCAAAAAGCATAACACCAACGTTATCTTCTTCCAAATTAAGCACCATTCCCATAACACTGTTTGGGAATTCCACCAATTCAGAAGACATTACCTTATTGAGTCCGTATATACGTGCAACACCATCACCTACCTGAAGGACGGTACCAACTTCATAAAGGTCAATATCTTTCTCAAAACCAGATAGCTGGCGTCTTAAAATCGCAGATATTTCTTCGGGTCTTACTTCAACTACCATAGAATATACCTATTTATTTGTTATAAATTAATTTGCAGATACCAATGTGTTGTAAAGCTTTTTAAGTACAGTAGAAATTGAAGCATCATAGATAATATCTTCAATTTGTACTTTAATTCCACCTTTGATTGATCTATCTATATTATATTTAGCAATTATTTTCGAATTCATGTTTTTCGAAATTTTTTCTTCTATTTTTTGTTTAATTTTATCATCAAGATCGTTAGCTGTTGTAATGAAAACTTCTTTAATACCTTGTTCTTTGTAAAATATTTTCTTGTATTGATTGATTATGTCAGGGATCAGTTCTTCCCTATTTTTGTCGGCTAAAAGATTGAGAAAATTCAGAGTAAGGGTGTGTATTTTATTGGAAAAAAGCTCATTAAAAACACTTTTTTTGTGGGAACTTTTAATTATAGGGCTTTTAATAAGGTTTTTCAATTCTCGTGAATATTTAATAAAATCACCTATTAAAATCATATCATTAAAAACAATATTTTCGAGATTATTTGGTTTTGCTGCATCAAGCAAAGCACGTGCGTATCTAATTGAAATACGTTCAGTATTCATATTTTAATCTCAATTTTTGTTAAATTTTTGGATATAATTTTCAATCATTTTATAATCTTTTTCTTTATCAATCTTTTCTTCGAGGATTTTTTCAGTTGCCAGAACAACTAAATTAGCAACTTCTTTGCGGAGCTCAGCTATAGCATCGTTTTTACTACGATTAATTTCGCGTTGAGCTTCTTCAATTTTTTGATTTTTGATTTTTTCAGCCTCTTCGATGGCACGTTTTATATGATTTTCAGCCTGTTGACGTCCTTCTGCAATAATTTTGGAAACTTCTTGCTGTGCAAGATCAAGTTTTTCCATACTTTGTTTGAGAAGTTCTTCAGCTTTTTTGTTAGCTTCGGCGGCGGATGAAAGAGCATTTTGTATGCGTTCTTCTCTTGCTTTGAGAGCGTTGCTGATTGGTTTTGCACCAAATTTTATTAAAATAAACAGAAATATGCCAAAATTAACAAGCGACCAGAAAATCAATCCTGGTTTAATGCTCAAAAGTGCATCCATAATCTATTCCTTAGAATTAACATTTTTAAAAGAATTGGGGGAAAAGCTTCCCCCAAGCAATTACTTAAGAACAACGAGTAACAAGCAAATGATTGCTGCAAAGAAAGCAATACCTTCTATAAGAGCAGCTGCGATAATCATACTTGTTCTGATATTTCCAGCAGCTTCAGGCTGACGACCACTTGCATCCATTGCTGCAGCAGCTAATTTACCTATACCACTTGCAGCACCAAAGACAGTAAAACCAGCTCCCAATCCAGCTGCTAAGTATGCAAATGCTTGTGCTAATTCCATTATCTACTCCATTGTTAATTGTTAAAAAATTACCCAAAAAATTTATTAAAAAAGTTTAATGTGCTTCTTCGTGAGTGTGCTCTCCAATAGCAAGACCAACAAATATCGCTGTTAGCATGGTAAAAATATATGCTTGCAAAAATGCAACCAACAATTCAAGGAAATATATAAAAATCGAAAAACCAACTATTGCTGGTGCAAGGAAAATATTTCCGAAGAAAAACAGTAGCCCTAAAAGCGAAAATAGTACAATATGTCCGGCACTCATATTCGCGAAAAGACGGATGGTAAGAGCAAATGGCTTAATAAAGAGTCCGACTATTTCAATTGGGATCATTATCACCCATAAATACCAAGGTGCACCACCTGTTAAATGCTTGAACCAATTGCCGACACCTGAAACTTTCATTGCGGTGATATTTATTACAAAAAAGGCGGTAATTGCTAATGCTAAAGTTACAGGTATTGCCCCGGTTGCAGTGTGTCCACCTGGAATAAGTCCTATTAGATTTAATACGAGAATAAAGAAGAATAAGCCTAAGAAATATGGTAAAAGCTTATCAGCGGTTTTCAATGAGGGAATATTAGGACGCACAACTTCATCACGAATGTAGAGGACGAAAGTTTCGACAATGTTTTGGAATCCACTTGGGGCTTTTGTAGGTTCCTTTTTGTATTTTTTCCCGACACGAGTAAAAATAAACGTTAGTATTAATATAGCTATCCATTGAAAAACAACAAGGTTGGTAATAGATAAATCCAATGCAGGCTTTCCACCATCGCTTGAACGCACAATTTCACCATGTCCTTTGATGGTATAAACACCTGCTTGTAACATTTTAGTGGGACTCGAATAAACGTACAAACCGTTATCAACAATGATTACGGGAAGTTCTGATATTTTATGTGGTCCAATATAAAATCCTGAGTGGTCACCTAATTCATTTAATAAACTTGTAAAAACGTCTTGATTTTCTTCGTGTTGAGATGCATTTTTGCTATTATTTTGATGATTATGTTCAATTGTAGTATTAGCAACTTGTTCTGTATTATTCATATATTTCCTTTTACTTTGTGTAACTCATTAAAAAACTGTCATATTAATTTATTAATTTAAGCCTTAACATTATTATGAATATATAAAATTTCTACAATTTTTAAAATAAAAATTCCTGAGAATAGCGAAATTAAAAAGCTTGTAAGTCCAATATCTGTATATCTTATGATTAGGAATACACATATCAAAATAAAAAAAAGTCTTAAAATTAGTGAAATTATTAAAGATTTATAGAACGAATCCCAAGGCTTTTTTATTGCCTTTTTAATAAAAAATAATGCAAGAGCAAAATCAATAACAGCAATTAATATTCCAAGTATAATACCCAATTTAATAGCTCGTAAATTTACACGTTGGATATAGACGTTATAAACTGTTTAGAAATTGTTTGAAAATATTACTTTTGAATTAACATTCATTTTTTTATATTGTTAGTTAAGGTAGTTTTAATTTAATTCAGTCATCATTATGTTTCACATAATTTAAACAAAGAAATGGATATTTTAAGTGGAATCAGAGTATTGGATTTAACAAATGTTCTTTCTGGACCATTTGCTACACTTCATTTAGCATTACTTGGTGCAGAAGTAATCAAGATTGAAAATCCCGATGCTGGGGACCTTGCTCGTAAACTGGGTTGCGTTTCAGACTACAATAATAAGCTTATGGGAACAAGCTTTATTGCACAGAACGCGAACAAAAAATCAATAACTCTAAATTTAAAAGAACTAAAAGCAAAAGAAATTTTTCTGAAACTTGTCGAAACTGCTGATGTTTTAGTAGAAAACTTTCGTCCTGGAGTTATGGATCGATTAGGTGTTGGATATAAAAAATTGGCTGAGATTAATCCACGAATAATTTATCTGGCAATTTCGGGCTTTGGGCAGACTGGACCTGATGCATTTAAACCGGCTTACGATCAGATTATTCAAGGTTTAAGTGGTGTTATGGCAATTAATGGCACACCTGAGCTTAATCCTCTACGCTGCGGTTTTCCTGTATGCGACACAATAGGCGGTATAAATGGTGCATTTGCAGTTATGGCGGCACTTTTCCACCGTGAGCGTACTGGCGAAGGACAATTTATTGATGTTTCGTTGCTTGATTCAGTTATGCCATTTATGGGCTGGGTTGTTGCAAATTTGATGCTTGGTGGACAGGAGCCACAATTATTAGGGAACGATAATTTTACAGCGGCACCATCAGGCACGTTTAAGACGAAAGACGGTTATATCAACATTGCAGCAAATAAACAAGAACAATGGCATGCTGTTGCCGATATTTTAGGTGTTCCAGAGTTAAAAGAAGATCCACGATTTAAAGAACGCGATGCTCGGAAAGCCAATCGTTTTGCACTTACGCCATTACTAGAAGAAAAGCTCACTCAAAACACTACAAAATACTGGGTTGAGAAACTTAACGAAGCTGGTGTCCCATCGGGTGAAATATTGAAACTTGGTGAAGCACTAACTCAGCCACAAATTGAGCATAGGCAGACTTTCTCGGAGGTGAGCATTGATGGTATTGGGCAAGTTAAATTATTCAACTTAACTGCAAAATTTGAGAAAACTCCTGGATTTGTAAAAACTCCACCACCAAAACTTTCACAGCACACTTATGAGATTTTACAAGGAATTGGCTATAGTAAAGAAGAAATCGATGATTTTAAATCACAAGGAATTGTATAATTTGCATAGTTTTTGCAAAAAATTAATAAAATTAAGACAAAAAGTTTGGTAATTACAAAAATATGCCATAATTTTGTAATTCCAATGGATGCTCGGATGGCGGAAGTGGTAGACGCACAGGACTTAAAATCCTGTGGGCGAATAGCCCGTGAGGGTTCGAGTCCCTCTCCGAGCACATTAGAACAAAACATCATACCTTAAACCAATTCCCAATAATTAAATAAAAAATAAGATTGTTTTTTTAAGCGATTATGTTTTTGTATTCTCGAAAAGAAAGTAAAAAAATTATGAAAATCGATTTAATTATGTTAATTTTGAAGATATTTAGACTTTATTTTTGGAGAAAAATATGAAAAGAGCTTTTAATTTTAGTGCTGGTCCGGCAGTCCTTCCTTATGAAGTTCTTCAGGAAGCAAGTGCAGCAGCTTTGGATTTTAATGGTCTTGGGATGTCTATAATGGAAATGAGCCACCGTTCGAAAGAGTTCGATGCAGTTATTAAAGAAGCACAAGCTGATTGCTTAAAGATAATGAATTTACCGGAAGAAGATTATAGTGTTCTTTTCCTTGGGGGTGGTGCAAGTTTACAATTTTATATGGTTCCAGCAAACTTTTTGATTAATAAAGCTAATTATGTTTTAACTGGTGTTTGGGCTAAAAAAGCATCAAAAGAAGCTAAATTTGTTGGCACAACAAACATCATTGCAAGTTCCGAAGATAAGAACTTTAATTATATTCCAAAGAATATACAAGTTGAACCAGATGCAGATTATGTTCATATAACTACTAATAACACAATTTATGGGACAGAATATAAAGAGCAACACATTCCTAACACAGGCAACGTCCCATTAGTAGCTGATATGTCGTCGGATATGTTCACTTTGAGACGCGATTTTTCCAAATATCATTTAATTTATGCAGGCGCTCAAAAGAATATTGGTCCAGCAGGTGTTACGCTTGTTGTTATGAAAAAATCTTGGCTGGAAAAAGCAAAAAAAGAGCTCCCAACAATGATTAGCTACGAAACACACGTAAAAGAAGGCTCAATGTTTAATACGCCTCCTTGCTTCCCAGTTTATGTTGTTGGGCGTACGTTTAAATGGATTTTAAAACAAGGTTTGGATAAAATTGAAGAAAACAATTACAAAAAAGCTAATCTTCTGTATGATTTTATGGATGCCAACAACGATTTCTACAAACCTACAGTAACTGATAAAGAAGATCGTTCATTAATGAACGTAACATTCAATTTAAACACACCTGAACTTGAAGCAAAATTTATCGAAGAAGCAAAAAAACGTTACAATATGACAAACCTTAAAGGTCATAGAAGTGTTGGCGGTGTGCGTGCTTCTATTTACAATGCTTGCCCAGTCGAGTGGGTCGAAGCACTTGTTCGTTTTATGGAAGAATTTATGAAAGAAAACAAATAGATTTATTTTCTAAACTTAATAAATCGGGTTCGGTTTGTGAAATGCATTTACTGAACCCGATTTAATTTAATAAATATTGGAGAGAGCTAAATGAACTTAGTAGCAATTGTTGGACGCCCGAATGTAGGCAAATCAACATTATTCAACAGACTTGTAGGGATGCGTCAAGCAATAGTCGAGGACACCCCGGGCGTTACTCGCGACAGAATTTATGGATATTCCGAGTGGAATGGGAAAAAATTTATGCTGGTTGATACTGGTGGTTTTATTCCCGGGAGCGAGGATTTAATGGAACGTTCTGTTCGTGAGCAAGCAATGATTGCTATTGAGGAATCTGACGTAATAATTTTCGTCTGTGACGGACGTGATGGCGTTACAACTTTCGATATGGATATTGCCAATATTCTGCGAGGCTCGAAGAAACCTGTTGTTTTACTGGTAAACAAGTGTGATAATTCAATACAAATAGCGAACAGTTATGAATTTTACTCCTTAGGTTTGGGCGAACCATTCGCTATTTCAGCGTTGAGCGGTTTTAATACAGGTGATTTTTTGGATGTTGTTGCATCACATTTGAGGGATGAAGATTTAGAAGAAAATGATGCAAGACTTAAAATTGCACTTGTAGGACGCCCAAATGTTGGGAAATCGAGTTTGTCCAATGCTTTACTTGGAAAAGAAAGAAGCATAGTTACAAATATTCCCGGAACAACAAGAGATTCTATTGATTCGATTGTAAAATATTACGGCGAAGAAATTGTGTTTGTTGATACAGCTGGACTTCGAAAAAGAAGCAGCATCAATGAAAACATTGAAATGTATAGTATGATGCGAACTATGCGAGCAATCGAGCGATGCGATATTGGAGTTGTTTTGCTCGACGCTACTCGTGGGTTGGAGGATCAAGATAAAAAGATAATAAATATGGTTAGCGATGCAAGAAAAGGGATAATTATCGCTGTAAACAAATGGGATTTAATTGAAAAAGATGATAAAACTGCTGATGAATTCACAAAATTAATTCGAAATGAATTAAAAACATTTGATTATTTGCCAATTATTTACATTTCTGCTTTGACAAAGCAAAGGATTACAAAAATCATTGAAATAGCAAAGCAAATAGACCAACGCCGCAAAATGCGTATAAAGACTTCCGAACTCAATGCCGTGCTACTACCTATTTTCGAGAAAACACCTCCACCAGCCGTAAAAGGACTCGACTTACGAATTAATTATGTTACACAAGTTGGAACTGAACCACCAGTTTTTGCATTTTTTCTTAATCATCCGCAGCTTTTGCCCGATAGCTATAAAAGATTTATGGAGCGTTCGCTTCGAGAGCATTTTGATTTCGAAGGGACACCAATTTCATTTGTCTTTCGCCGAAAAAATGTTCCTTATGAGGATTTGAGAAAGTAATGTTGCAAGTTTCAAATTTATCGATACATTTTAATGGAATTTATTTATTTGATAATGTCAGTTTTATAATACGAGCAAAAGACAAAATAGGTCTTGTTGGACGTAACGGAACAGGTAAGACGACACTACTGAAAATAATTGCAGGAATTCAGGAACCTGAAAAAGGCATCATCACTAAGCCAAATGATTATAAGATTGGATACCTTCGTCAAGAAATGGACATTAAGTCCGAACTTACAGTCTATGATGAGACAAAATCAGCACTCACAGAAATACAAGATTTAGAAGCATTAGTAGAGGGACTATCCACTGAAATTGCATATTTTCCAGATCATAATTCACCTGAATATTTGAAAAAAATTGAGCATCTTGCAGTTGCTAACGAAAGATTGAAAATACTTGGTGCATATTCAATTGATGCAGAAATCGAGAAGGTATTGCTCGGCTTGGGATTTTCTCAACAAGATTTTACAAAACCTGTTAGTTCTTTCAGTGGTGGTTGGCAAATGCGGATTGAACTTGCGAAAATTCTGCTTATAAAACCAAATTGTATCCTACTTGACGAACCAACTAACCATCTTGATATTGATTCAATACAGTGGCTTGAAAATTTTCTTAAGAATTATTATGGTGCTGTAGTTATTGTATCGCATGATAAAACATTTTTAGATAACATCACAAATCGAACATTCGAGCTATCTAAAGGAAAACTTATAGACCTGGATTTGAAATTTTCTGAATTTGTAGAAGCACGAAGAAAGCAGAAGCAAGAGCAAGCAGAAGCAGCAAAAGCTCAGCAGAAGCAGATTGCTGAGACAGAGCGATTTATCGAGCGTTTTCGTTCGAAGGCTACGCTTGCTTCGCGAGTACAATCAAAAATAAAGGCACTTGAAAAAATTGAAATAATAGAAGTAGAGGAAGATGATAACTCACTTATTAATATAAAGTTTCCAGAACCTCCAAGGTCATCTCGTCTTGTAGTAGAAGCAAAGAATTTAACAAAAAAATATGGTGAAAAGTTAGTGTTTTCTAACGTAGATTTCACACTTGAACGTGGCGAAAAGGTAGCTTTTGTTGGAAGAAATGGTGAAGGAAAAACAACATTTTCGAAAATTTTGGCAAATACAGAAACTTACGATGGCGATCTAATTTTTGGGACTAATGTAAATATTGGCTATTATGCTCAGCACCGCTCTTTAATGCTTGACGAAAATGCAACGGTTTTCGAGATAATTGATAGTGCGGCAACTGGCGAGATGCGAACAAAGGTCCGCAGTTTGCTTGGGGCTTTCCTTTTCAGCGGTGATGCAGTTTATAAGAAAGTAAAAGTGCTAAGTGGTGGGGAAAAATCACGGTTGGCTTTAGCAAAATTACTACTCGAACCAATAAATTTTTTAATATTGGACGAACCGACAAATCATCTTGATATGCTTGCAAAGGATGTGTTGAAGAATGCATTATTAAGCTTTACAGGTAGCTTGATCGTGGTTTCACACGATAGAGATTTTTTGAAAGATCTGACACAAAAGACATATCATTTTGCAAATACTAAAATCAAAGAATACTTGGGTTCAATTGATGATTACATTCAAAAAATCAATGTTGAGAATTTAAAGGAAATCGAAAGAAAAGATACACAAGCAGAAATTAAAAGCAGTCATATTACGAATTCGCAATTAGAACGAATTCGCAAAAAAGAACTTCAACGAGAAGAGAATAAATTACGCAAACAGATAACCGAGTGCGAGCAGGAAATATCGGCACTTGAAGAGCAAATTGCAGAAATTGATAAGTTATTCGAAGATCCTGATTTTTACACTAATCGAGAATTATCCATCCAAAAACGCAACGAATATATCCTTTTAAGACAAAGATTAGACGAAAAAATAACACACTGGGAAGAATTAGAAAGCAAGTTAAGTGAGTTGAAATAAGAAAATTTTTTACTGTATAGATATAATTTAAGAAAATTTTCTTTGTATATATAAGTTATTTACACAAAAATAAATAAATATAGTAAATATTTTTAAATCTAATTCACTTTAATAAATTAAAGAGTGGGCTATCTTAAAAAGATAGCCCACGAGTTTAGTAAAGAAAGATATTTCTACTTTGTAAATTTCTTTGTTCCGTTTGGTTGAAAAACATATTTAAATGAGTAAGTTCTATCTATACGCTGATAAACGTCTGCTGGGATGCTATCTGGATAACCATTGTAATAACTTAATATCTTAACTTTGGCATAACGACCATCGGCTGTTCGAATGGCAAGGACAACACCAGGGATTGGTGTAATTTCAAATGTTTGGTGATTATAATTATACCACCCTTTTCCGCTTCCAGTCGGAATAGCTCTTTGAGTTTCAGACACTTCACCATAAAATGTTGAATCTGCTGGGAGCTCGGCAAGAGTTTCAAAATCAACTTGACGCAAAACGAATGCACCACCATTCCCAGGACCGCGATAGCCTTGATTTACATAAATGTTAGTTCTATGGAAACAAATGTCCCATTCAGTTGTGTTAGCTTTGGATTTGTCAATAATTTTGTTTTCACGTAAGCTGAAGTAGGTCATAGTGTCGCCTTGTTCTGGTTTAAAAGTTCGGATATTTTTAACTAAAGTTGCCGGTAAGAGTTCAACTTTACCTCCATTCGTTGAGTTATCATCGTCATCAGAGCAAGCAACGAAGGCAAATGTTAAAAGTACAATAAGCAAAAGATACAAATGCTTTTTCATCGATTAATCCTCCTAATTATTTGAAGAATAGTTGTATATAATATTTATGTAAAATGTTCTGCCTGGATTAGAAGGCAAATACATTGGTTTTTTCAGATCAAAAATGTTATCACAACCAATTTGCATAGAAAAATTATACATTAATTCTTTAGTGACTGTTAAATTCCAAATTGAGTAATCAGGGGCGTATTCATTATCTTGATCGAGAACATTGCTATAATTTTTATCTTTGAAACCGTATCTACCGCGATAATTTCCTCGTAAAAATGCGTTAAGCCTAAGTTCTCGGTTGTCGTATTCTATTTTGAAATTTGCGGAATGTTTCGAACGATTCCAAAGCCCGCCATATTCAGAAATTTTAACACGGCGGTCGCCATCTCTTGTTTTCATAAAGATTTTGCCATTTTTAACATCTTTATGAGTTTCAACATCAATAGCTTCAAGGTATTGATAACCAAGAGACAGCTTGAAATTATTCAAAAAATTCACTTTTAAATGAGTTTCGAGCCCTTGTGTATAAACTTCACTTAAGTTTAGATAAGACCATACTTGAGCACCATTATTTTTATTTGCAACAGGAATTGTCTCGATCATTTCAGAAATATTATTGCGATAAATATTGAGCTTTGTTTCAATATTTTTGTTTACGTCCCAAACGAAACCGAAATTAAATGATAAAGATTTTTCTGGCTTTAGATTGCTAATTTTTCTTAAATCAATTATTGTATCGAGAATAATACCATCTTGAACAAGTTTAGAGAAAAGCTCATTGAAGAAAGCAACACCAAATACACTATAACCAGCAATTGAATTGGTAAAATTCAAATAGAGCTGTTGAAAAGTTGGAGCTTTGAAACCTGATCCTATGGAACCTTTAAGAATAAAACCGTCAAACAAATTATATGAAAAAGCAAGCTTTGGGCTAAGATTATCAGCATAATCGCTGTGCCAATCATAACGGAGACTAGCAATAACATTAAGCTTTTTGGATGCAAGCCAATCCTCTTGTAGAAAAGCATAATAAGAGTGAGCAAAGACTTTACCGTTATTAAGTCGTTGGGCTTCGACTGTTTCGTAGTTACCGCCACCACCAAAAGTAAGGATATGCCTCCGAGAAAGCATCCAATTCCACTGAGTTTCGAGCTTAGCTAAAGTTTGATTGAACGAATATTTGTCGTACAAGCCACCACCAGTTCTATATGTATATTTAGATTCAGTGCGATATTCTGTATAATATGCACGTGATTCAACATTGAATAGGTCGCTGTATTGATGTTTTCCTGATAAGGAAATACCCAGATCTCTTAATTTGCTATTATCATCAACTGTAAATATATTTTGCTCCTTCTTAACATTAAAATAATTGATTTGATCTTCGGTGTTAAAACGTAAACCAACTTTCAAGTGTGTATTTGGATCAAATTTGTATGTAAAATTGTTTTGCAGTGTATAATTTGTATATTCAGGGACTGCTTTACCATAGTAATCGTCTGAAAGCTTGAAACCATCGCTTGAAAGTCTATTTAGATATAAACTATTGTAAATTTTTCCGTTGAAAGAAGATAAATTATTTTCAACACCAAATTCTAAAGTGTTGTATGATTCATATCTTGAATTGATTCTAACATTTGTTAAATCTTCGGTTTCGTCGGTAATTAAATTAATTACGCCAGCTAAAGCATTCGAACCATAAAGCGATGACGACGGTCCTTTGATAACTTCAATGCGCTTGATGTTGCCCATAGCAAAACGTCGGGTATCAAGAATGCCACCGCTTCTACCAATTACAGGTTCTCCATTTATCAATATCAATGCATAATCAGGATCAAGACCTTGAATTTGTACTCCTTTGCCGTGGTCTTCAATTATTACCATTCCGAGTTCCTCGCTTAGTACATTATCTAAACGCAAGCGAGAAGCAGCTTTAATAGAATTTTGAGTTACAACATCAGTTGTAATTGGATTGGTTTCAATTTGTTTAGCAGTGCGAGTTCCTGTAACAACGATATTTTCTTTTAAGCGATAAATATCATTCATAGAAAATTCGAGTATATTTACACCAGCTGTAATTTTGATTAGTGTATCAATAGGACGACAGCCTGCACGAGTAAGCTTAAAATTGTAAGTTCCTTCAGAAATATTTTTAAATGAAAACTCGCCACGTATATTGGTCGAAGTATGCAATTTTAAATCAATAATCTTAACAGATACGGCAGGTAATGGGTGCCCTTCTAAATTACTGACTTTTCCTTTAATTTCAGCAGCTAAGGAGCTGAAATATGAGATGGCATAAAATATGAGAATTATTAATATTTTTTTCATTTTTTAACTTAGTATTAGTTTTCTATTAGTGAAACAAAAAAAACTATATCAAATTATTAAAAATAATGAAAAAATCCATAAATTTTTTTTAATATAACTTCATTTTCAGTTCAGAAAAAAAATTATTTTTTTATAAAATAAAAAAACAATTATTTCGTATTTTTATTAGCACTCACTTGTGGAGAGTGCTAATAGTTTTTAAAATGTTAATTAAAAGGAGGTCAAGATATGAACTTAACACCATTACACGACAGAATTATCGTGAAACCTGCAAAAGCAGAAGAAGTAACAAAAGGTGGCATTATCATTCCCGATACTGCAAAAGAAAAGCCAATGCAAGGCGAAGTCGTTGCAGTTGGAAACGGTCGTATTGCTGATGACGGTAAATTAATTCCAATGAATCTTAAAGTTGGCGATAAGGTTCTTTATGGTAAATACGCTGGCACAGAAGTTAATATTGATGGAGAAGAATATTTAATTATGCGTGAAAGCGATGTATTCGCTATTATTGGTTAATAAATTTTGATTTATAATTTTGATTTATAATTTTAATGTACGATAATTAAAAGGAGTATTAGATAATGGGAGCAAAAATAATCACTTTCGATGTTGAAGCTCGTGCAGCTTTGAAAAAAGGTGTTGATCAACTTGCTAATGCCGTTAAAGTTACTTTAGGTCCAAAAGGACGCAATGTTGTTATCGATAAAAAATTTGGTGCACCACTTGTAACAAAAGATGGTGTAACAGTAGCAAAAGAAATTGAGCTTGAAGATCCGATTGAAAATCTTGGCGCAAGTATGGTTAGAGAAGTTGCATCCAAGACAAGCGATCTTGCTGGTGATGGAACAACTACTGCAACTGTTCTTGCACAAGCAATTTTCCGTGAAGGTTTGAAAAACGTTACAGCTGGTGCAAACCCAATGGATTTAAAACGCGGTATTGATATGGCAGTAGCTGCTATTACTGAAAAATTAAAAGAAATTAGCCGCGAAGTTGAAAGTAAGAAAGAAATCGCACAAGTTGGTACTATTTCTGCAAACAATGATCCAACAATTGGGGAACTTATTGCAGAAGCTATGGAAAAAGTTGGCAAAGATGGCGTTATCACCGTTGAAGAAGCAAAAGGTACTGAAACTTCAATGGAAACTGTTGAAGGTATGCAATTCGACCGCGGTTACTTATCTCCATACTTTATTACTGATGCTGATAGTATGGAAGCAATTTTGGATAATCCCTATATTCTAATTCACGATAAGAAAATTTCCTCAATTAAAGATTTGCTACCTGTTTTAGAAAAAGTATCTCAAGCTGGTCGTTCTTTGCTTATTATTGCTGAAGATGTTGAAGGTGAAGCTCTTGCAACACTTGTTGTAAATAAATTACGTGGCACATTGCGTGTAGCAGCTGTAAAAGCACCAGGCTTTGGCGATAGACGTAAAGCTATGCTCGAAGATATTGCTATTCTTACTGGTGGAACTGTCATTAGCGAGGAAAAAGGCTTCAAACTTGAAAATGCAACTTTAGCTTATCTTGGTACTGCAACAAGAGTAATAGTTGATAAAGACAACACTACAATTGTTGAAGGTGCAGGCAAGCAAGAAGATATCAAGAAACGTATAAACGAAATTAAAATCCAAATCGAAAAAACCACATCAGACTATGATCGTGAAAAATTGCAAGAACGCCTTGCTAAATTAGCTGGTGGTGTTGCAGTTTTGAGAATTGGTGCAGCAACTGAAGTTGAGATGAAAGAAAAGAAAGCTCGTGTTGATGATGCTTTACATGCAACTCGTGCTGCAGTGGAAGAAGGTATTGTTCCTGGTGGAGGTACAGCTTATTTACGTGCTCTTCCAGCGCTTGATAATCTTAAGCCAGCAAATGAAGATCAAAAGACAGGTATCGAAATAATACGTCGTGCACTTGAAGAACCAATTCGTCAAATTGTATCAAACTGCGGTCTTGATGCTTCAGTAGTTGCAAATAAAGTGAAAGATGGGACAGGTGCATTTGGATTTGATGCTGCACGCGAAGAATATTGTGATTTATACGAAGCTGGCGTTATTGATCCGACAAAGGTTAGCCGTATTGCTTTAGAAAATGCTGCTTCAGTTGCTGGACTTATGCTCACAACCGAAGCAACAATTGTTGAAAAACCAGAAAAAGAAAAACCAATGCCACAAATGCCAGCAGGAATGGATTATTAAAATTAATTTTAGAGAAATCTATAAAACAACAGGCTGCCGAGCAAGGCAGCCTGTTTTATTATAATATGCTATTTAGTAATATTATTCAGCAGCTGTTTCTTGAGGTTGATTTTGAGCTTCTTGCTCGGCTTTTTTCTTAGCTTCAATGCGTTTGCGGCGAATTTCTTTACGACGTTGGTAACGTTCGGCGACAATTTTATGATGTTTTGCAATTTCTGCTTCAATTTCTTCTTGGTTTTTACCTTGTTTTTGCAATGCACGACGAAGGAGTACACCATCGTAGCTCATTAGAAGCCTAACGACATTTGTAGGCTGAGCACCAACATTAAGCCAATAGATAGCACGCTCATGATTGATGTTTATCGTTTTCGTATTTTGATGCGGGTCGTAATAGCCCAATCTTTCAATATAAGCACCATCACGACGTTTTCTGCTATCAACAGCAACTATGTCGTAAATCGGGTGATGTGTTCTACCCTTTCTTCTTAATCTTAATTTTACCATTTTCAAAATCCTTGATAATATTTAACTTAAATTAATTATCTTTTTTTTCCACCAAATCCCATAGGTAAATTTGGTAAAAATTTAGAACGCTTACCCAAGGCAACACTTTTCATAAGTTTTTGCATCTCTTCAAACTGTTTAAGAAGCTTGTTAACATCTTGAACAGTTGTGCCACTGCCTTTTGCAATACGAATTCGACGAGAGCCATTGATAATCTTAGGCGTGGAGCGTTCTTTTGGTGTCATTGATAAAATAATAGCTTCTACTTTAGAAAAAGCCTTATCATCAATGTTCACATTCTTGAGGGCTTTGTCCATTCCAGGCAACATACCGAGCAGATCACGCAGAGAGCCCATTTTCCGAATTGTTCTAAGTTGTGAGAGAAAATCATCGAAAGTAAATTGATTTTTACGGATTTTTTCTTCTAAAGCTTCGGCTTCTTTTTGGTCGAATTCTTGCTCGGCTTTTTCTACAAGCGTCAATATATCGCCCATCCCAACAATGCGGGATGCAATACGCTCTGGGTAGAAAGGCTCGAGATTATCGAGTTTTTCACCTGTTCCAACAAACTTAATTGGCTTACCAACAACTTTAAGCACCGAAAGTGCTGCACCTCCGCGTGTATCGCCATCGAGCTTAGTAAGAACTACGCCTGTTAGGTTCAGCTTTTCGTGAAAAGCTTTAGCAGTGGTAACTGCATCTTGCCCAATCATAGCATCGCAGACGAATAATGTTTCATTAGGCTTGACAGCAGCCGCGATGTCAGCCACTTCTTGCATCATTTCTTCGTCAATTGTAAGACGTCCAGCCGTATCTACAATGACGACGTCGCGAACGAATTTTTTAGCATAAACTAAAGCATTTTTGGCAATTTCTACTGCAGACTTGCCTTCTTCGCTGTAAACAGGTACATTGATTTGTTCGCCAAGTTGTTTGAGCTGTAGAATAGCCGCTGGACGATGTATGTCGCAAGCTACAAGTAAAGGCTGGCGTCCTTTTTTGCGTAAGCTTTTGGCAAGCTTTCCACAAAAAGTTGTTTTACCTGAACCTTGCAAGCCTGCAACCATTATAACAGTTGGGGGCTGTGGTGAGAACATTAGTTCAGCGTTTTTGCTCCCCATCGTTTCTACAAGAGCATCGTAAATGATTTTCACGATAAGCTGTTCAGGAAGCAATTTCCCGCGAACTTCTGTTCCTATTGCTTTTTGCTTGACTGATTCTACGAACTCTTTGGCAACATTTATATTAACATCAGCTTCAATAAGAGAACGTCTGATTTCTCTTAAAGCTTCACTTATGTTTTCTTCGGTAATTTTTGTTTGACCGCGAAACCTTTTTAGTGCTAACTCTAATTTTTCTTGTAAACTTTCAAACATACACAATTTTTGCATTTTATAGAATTACAAATATATTATTATTTGTTTTATTTAGCAAGAAATATTATTAACTATATGATAATTATAAAAGATGCAATAAACAATAGTAGAAGCTTAATTTCGTTAATAGATCATATTATTTTCTTATAAATTTAATTAAACTATGAAAAATCGATACGCTATTGCGGACATACACGGTTGCTTTAAAACACTAAATGCGCTTCTTTTTGATAAATTAATGATTTCTAAGGAAGATGAAATTTATTTTCTTGGGGATTATGTCGATAGAGGACCACGTTCGAAGGAAGTGCTTGATTTACTGATGGATCTGGAAATAGATGGCTATAATGTTCATTTTACACGAGGCAACCACGAACAAATGATGCTTGACTCGCTTAAGTCACTCTCTGATATGGAGCTCTGGCTGCTTAACGGTTGCAATGAAACACTTGATAGTTTTAAAGTTTTTGAAACAAGTGAAATTCCTGTAAAATACATCAATTTTATCAATAGAATGCCGTATTACATTGATTTAGAGGATTTTATTTTGGTGCATGCGGGACTTAATTTTGATCTTGACAATCCACTTCTGGACTTAAATTCAATGCTGTGGATAAGAAATTCTATAGTCAATCGTCAAAAAATTAAGAATAGAAGAGTTATAGTTGGACATACACCTAAAACTTTAGACGAAATTAAATCATCATTAAATAGTGATAAAATTATAATAGATGGAGGATGTTGCTATTCACATAGATATTCTAATCTGGGTAATTTGGTTGCACTTAATTTAGATACATTTGAACTTATTGTACAAAAAAACATCGATTCATAAACGAGCATATTTTCTTAAAATTTCCAGAGTTGCTTGAAAATCTTTCGGATATTCAGCTAAAAATTTTAGTTTATCATTTGTTCTGGGATGTGAAAATTCAATTGAGTAAGAATGCATAGTAATTCTTGAAATTATTGGCTTTTCTTCGGTATTCTTTTTTAATTTATACCGTCTTTTTATCGAAGAAAGAAGAAAAGCATTATTTTCGCCATACAAATCATCAACTAATAATGGATGACCTATAGCTGCAACGTGAGCGCGAAGCTGATGCTGACGTCCAGTTACTAAATTTACTTCAAGAAGAGAAGCAATTTTAAAGCGTTCAATCGTTCGAACAATAGAAAGGCAATTCTTTCCGTGAATTGAAGGTAAAACGCCTATACCGTGAGGATTTTGCAGCAATGGTATGTCGATTTGTAGTTCATCTTGCTGGACGAAGCCTTGAACAATTGCATGATAAATTTTAGTAACAGCTTGCTCATCAAACTGCAAATTTAAATTTCTGTGAGCTTCTGCATTTTTAGCAAAAATCATCACTCCGCTGGTTTCTTTATCCAAGCGATGCACTATGTAGCAATCACCAAGTCGAGAACGCAGATGGCTTATGATAGATGGTAATTTATCGTTATATCTATCGGGAATAGTGAGAACTCCAGAAGGTTTATTAATTACAATAATATCATCATCTTCGTAAATTGTTTCAAACTTAATTTTCATTAATATAAACCACCTTCTGCTGATAAAAGAGTGTTATACATTAGCATAGCAATAGTCATCGGACCGACACCACCAGGGACAGGTGTAATAGCCGATGCTTTTTGTGAAACTGATGGGAAATGGACATCACCGACAATCTTGTAGCCTTTCGAGGAGTTCGCATCATCGATACGGTTTATACCAACATCAACTACTACTACACCGTCTTTAACATCTTCGGCATGAATAATTTCGGGCTTGCCTACAGCAGCAATTAAAATATCAGCTTGCTTTGTATAGTAAGAAAGGTCGTTTGCTGCAGTGTGACAAATTGTAACTATTGCATTTGCGAATTCTTTTTTCTGATAAAGTATATTAGCAATAGGTTTTCCAACAATATTACTACGACCAACGACGACTGCATGCTTACCACGACAATCAATGTTAGAACGTTTGAGCAGCTCGAAAATACCTGCTGGGGTGCAAGAAACAAATCCTGGCAATCCAACAACAAGCCGACCAACGTTTTCTGGATGGAAACCATCAACATCCTTTGAAGGTTTGATTGTAAGTAATACTCTTGATTCGTTAATATGCTTTGGAAGAGGTAATTGAACTAAAATACCATGAATGTTATTGTCATTGTTCCATTCGTTAATAATTTGCAGGACCTCGCTTTCAGTTGTTGTTTCTGGGACGTGTTTTACAATTGAATGAAAACCAAGAGCTTGGCAAGCTTTTGCTTTGCTATTGACATAAATGGATGATGCAGGATCATCGCCAACAAGAAGAACTGCAAGTCCTGGTCTGATAGATTTTTCTTCCTGTAGTTTCTCGGTTCTCTGTTTAATTTCTGCTTTTATTTCATCAGAAATTTTTTTGCCATCAATAATTAATGCCATTTCCAATTCCTTCGATTTTTGCATTATACAAAAATACGAAAATGGAAATAATTTTACTTAATAATTATAAACTTATCTTTATAAACTGAATTTCTGCCAATAAGAATAATTTGATAAATACCAGAGCTTATTTGCTCGAGATTTATGACTATTGGAGCGTTTGAATATTGGATCTTTCTATTAAGAATTTCCGTCCCCTTGTAATCATAAATAAGCACTTGAAATTCTTCTTCAATTTCACCTAAAATACTAATATGTAAAGTGCCTTTTGAAGGTTGTGGATAAATGAGCAATTCACTTAATTTATTTTTTTGTATTTCAGCATCAATATGCAAGATATCATCTGTTTTATATTGTAAATTTTTGTTATTAAAATTAGCTACATCAAGCAAAGTAATTAAATTCGTATTATAAACAGCGTTGAGAGATTTTTTCCAAATTTTAATATTCAAGTTTTCGTTTTCATAAGCACCATCTTTTTCTTCGGTGAATTCATCATCACCCCAAACCACAACACCTTGATTGTTTTGTGTCCAAACTGAACAGCCAACCAGAAGCCCGTCATCAGTGAAAACTCCAATTTCATCGCCTTCATCAAGTTCCGGAATATTTAGAACGTACACCGAAGTTTTTCCAGTAAATTTTTTATCTCTAAAGAAATATTTTGGTTGTGGGACACCACTGCTTGATGTAGCTTTTATAGCTGGATTGGCAGGATAAACTAACACACCTGTGGTTGAAATTGTGCGTAGCATATAACCTTTGCCAGGTTCCAAGTTTTGTAATGTCGAAATATATGGTGGATAGTAAACTTCACCAGTAATGGTTTTAACTTGTAAGTATTTGCCACTGATTGATGAAAGCGCAGTTGCAATTGGCATTGAAGCAGTGCGAAGATAAGGTATCCAATACCAGCCAATTGTATTAAGCACAATTGGAGTCGCATTAGGTAAAATTTTTAGTCCAGTGATGTTTAAATTGGCGTTATTGGTAACTCGAACTTGATATGCTTGCCTTATTTGCCAAGAACTAAGAGAATTAGATAAGTTAGGAATATAAGTTTGACCTAAAACATTTCGAACAATCTGTAAATTATTGCTTAAAGGACTGAAAATTGAGACAATATTATCGCTTTCGGGTTCGGAATAAGATGAAATCATATTCCAGCCGCCGTTTAAAGAAATAGAATGAGTAACAGTGGAGCGGGTGATAGTAAATGTACGTGTGTTCCAAGCGCTTGTATCAGTTCCAGAAATTGAACGGACACGCCAAGTAGCAGTTCCTTCAAACATCAACGGGCTTGCTTGATGCTGAGTATTGGTGGTAATAATATTTAAAAATAAATTATTTACAGAATTTAAAACTTGGAGTTGATATTTCTGTGCATAATTTGCAGTAGTCCATATAAATAATGGTCTGTCGTGAGCAATAGAGATACCTTGAGCTGGTTCGATAAGCAGTGGAGGTTGAATTGGAGCTGTTAACGTAATTCTTATATTAGAACGATTTGGACTTGTCGCAGAAGAAGGATCATTTGTACAAGTGTTGTTATGATTATCTGCATATCTTGCATAAGCACGACCGGATACAGCAGTTGCCGCAACAACTGATGAAGCTGTCCAACTGTCGTTATCAAAGCAAATTTTAATGAGAAGATTTTTTGTAGTATCATACATAAAAGGTGTATTCAAAATGTGATTGGTCCAACCTGTTTGTGTAACTGCATAAGAAGGAGTTGAGTAAACAAGTGTCCAGCCGGAAGTTACGGGTGCTGAAATTGAGCTTAAAGTTGTATTTTGCATATAAATTGAAAAACCATTCATTGGCTGGGTGGCAACAGAAGTAACATTAAAGCCAATGGATTGGATTAGACCTGCAAATCCGCCAGCAGCTAATATCTCTGATGCTGTGTAAAGCAAATAAGTTACAGCATCTTCGTAATAAGTATAATACGGGAAACTGCTTGTTGCAGTGCCAGTGCCAATTTGAATTGTTACAATATTGAAGGTTGTAAACTTACGAATTTCGCTCCAAGCACTTGTATAGTTATTATTAAACGCTTGAACACGCCAGAAATAAGTTGCATTAGAAGCAAAATTTGACCAAATGTATGTAGTGTCTGTTAAAACTTGATTTAAATTGAGACTTCCAAATAAACTATCGGTTGAAATTTGTAATCTGTATGAAGTTGCATTAGTAGCTGAATTCCAGGAAAAAGATTGTAAAGTTGCTGTAGTGTTCGCATTCGATACAGGTGAAACAAGAGTCGGTGGATAGATTTCAACGCGTGTTGTAAAGCTCCAAATCGTACTCCAATCTGTAGAATCGTTTTGTCTGTAAGCTTTAATACGCCAGTAATATGTTGTATTATAGTTTAGATTTGCAAGATTAAAGCTTGTAGCAGTTGTAAGAGTATTGAAGACTAAATTATTGAAATTATTTGAGGTTGATACTTGCACACGGTAATTTATGGCATTAAGTGATTGCGTCCATTGCAAAGTAAGATTAATATTTTGATTTTGCTCGTTATTTTGTGGATTTACCAAAGTTGGTGGGGCATTTGGAGCGCCAATGAGAGTAGCCTCCCAAAGACCACGCCCGTATGTGCCAAGTCGCAATTTATTAGCTGAATATTGAATTTCTAAATCATTACAAATGACATTTGGCAAACCATCGTTGAAATCAACCCAACCAGTGTTACTATCACCACGATACCATACACCAATATCAGTGCCAACCCAAACTCTATTGTCAACATTAGGTTGATAAATTATAACATTGCAAGGAACGTTTGGAAGGCTACCGGTTATATTTTGCCAAGTTGCACCACCATTAGTCGATTTGAAAACTTTATTTGATGCGGAATAACCGCTCATTGTAATCCAAATTTCATTTGGATTTGAGTGATTTGTTGTAAGAGATGTTAGTGATTGATAAGGTAAAGTTATCGAGGTCCAATTTGCACCGCCATCAGTTGTTCGCCACAAAGCCGAGCTACGTCCAGCATAAATGTAATTAGAGTTAGCAGGAGCAACATGAATAACAGTTAAAGGTGTTGAATTTGTAAAATTGGATATTTGTGTCCAGTTAGTCCCATTGTTTGTGGATTTCCAAACTTGAGTATATCCTGCAATAATTGTGTTATTATTATTTGGATCTATAACATAAGGAGTGACCCAACCACCATTATCATTCGGCTCCGAAATATCACTCCAACTTGTTCCGCCATTAGTTGTTCTTGCGAGGTCGCCATAATAACTTGAGGTGAACATTATATTTCCATTTGATGGATTAATTGCTTGATCCATACCGTCGCCAGTGGCATAAGCCATTGTGAATGAGTTAGCAGTCATTAAACTAGTGCTATTGTCCTGAGAACCACCAAGAACAACATTTGGATTTGTTTGAGAAGTAGCAATACGATAGTATTGAGTAACAGCAATACCGGAACTTATATATGTCCAATTAACACCACCGTTGGTTGAAACATCGAGCCCACCATCATTGGCACTATATAGACGGTTTGTTCCACCAAAATAAAGCATATGGTGATCTGCATGAACGGTTTGCACACTTGAACTTCCTGTCCAATAAGTACGCAAGGACCAATTAACACCGCCATTGGTTGACTTCCAGATATTTACGCCACCTACATAAACAATATTAGCATTAGTTGGATCTATAGCAATGGATAAATCATACCAGCCTTGTCCTGATGTTCCAGTGCCAGTTGATGAAGAACTTAAAATATTTGGAGTGGATGATTGTTGAGAAAATGTCGCACCTGCGTCAGCTGAACGAAATAAGCCATTAAAAGCACCACTGCCATTTGAAGATACAGCATAAACATATGAAGAATCAGCTGGGGTAACTGCAAGAGCAATTCTAATTGAGTTGTTAATTGTTGCGGAAGTGTTCCAAGAAACACCGCCATTAGTGGAACGATAAATTGTATTAGTAGATGCAGAATAAACAATGTTTGGATTTGAAGGATTTAGTTTAACATCCCAGAAATTGCCTGTTTGAACTTTAGTCCAGTTTGTGCCGCCATTTGTAGTGCGATAAACACCATCATTTGTTGCAACAAGGAGAATATTTGGATTAGATGGATTTATCACAATACGGCGGCAGGTAGCATAGTCTGTTATTTGATATTGTAAACCAGTTAAGAACCAAGTGTTTCCGCCATCTGTTGATTTGACAACTCCGAAAGAGTATGTATCAGTTGCATCTCCATCACCTGTTGCGACATAGATTATATCAGGATTGATTGGGTCAATCGCAATGTCTGCAATTCCAAGTGCTGCAAACCAATCTGTATTTGTTGACCAAGTTTGACCTCCATTGGTAGTTTTCCAAACACCACCACTTGCAGCACCAACAAAAATTGTTTTATTAGTTGTTCCGTTATAACGAGGATCTTCAATTACACAGTTTAATCTGCCCAATCCCCAGTAGCCACCTGTGGAATATGAAGGACCGAGGAAAGTCCAATCGCCTGCTTGTGTTCGATTGCTTTGCTTTGCTCTGCGTTCTTGATATTTAAGATATTCTTTCATAGTATGGTTGGGTTGCGGGAAAACACCAGTTGGAGTAACTCTTTGCTCCCAGAACCATTCCCAACGTTTGAATTGCTTCCACCCAAGACGTTCCTCTCTTGGTGTTTGTGGGGTAATTTTCTTACCAGCCCAGTATTTATTAAAATCTGCTTGAATATCGTAAAAATTATATTGAAATCCTTTAGTCATCCAAAGTGTATTTTGTTCTTGTGAAAACACATTTACAAAAGAGGAGAACAAAAGGGCAAGAATTAAAAATATTTTTTTCATAATTAAATCCAATTTAAATCATATAAAATTAGGACACTTTAATAATTTAATTATTTTAAATTCACTTTCAAAATTAATTTTGTTATGAAATATTAAATATCTTAATTTTGCTTTTTATTTTGAATTATTTTTAGAGGAGAGATGAGAAAGATTTTTATTTATTTAGTAGCAATTGCTTTTATTGTTTCGAGTTGTGCAACAGTTACACGCTTCAATCAAACGTGTTTAACATGCGTGAGCTCGCAAAGGCTATCTTGCCAGAAAGGCGAATGCCCGACAAGTTTTCTAATCGGTGGTGAATGCTATGTTACAATGATTGAAACAGG
>DAIPLL010000027.1:0-13738 GCA_036769265.1 Kapaibacterium sp. (SeqCode) | reverse complement strand
TCTGATAATTGCTTATACAAGTCCGCAGGCACACGCCCGCTAAATGCTCGTGGATCGTAATCAGGTTTGCTTGCCAATGCAAGTACTTCACCATTTTGGGGATCTATGGCAACAACTGCACCACGTTTTCCTGCAAGAAGTTTCTCAGCAAGCTCTTGAAGTTTAACATCAATCGTTAGATACAAATCAAATCCGTTATTTGGAGGAATATCCTGTTGCCCATTGTTAAAGCTCGAAACTTTTTGCCCAAATTTATTTACAGCAACAAATTGTATGCCTTCTCTACCACGGAGGAAAGGTTCGTAAGTTTGCTCCAGCCCAGATTGCCCAATAATATCACCTGGACGGTAATATTTATATTTTTCCAATTGTCCACGCGTAATTTCTCGTGTGTAGCCGAGCAGATGAGCCATATTGCCTTCGAACTCGTAAAGTCGCTTTGGTTCGACAACAACATCAACACCGGGCAGAATATCGTTGTTTTCTTCAATTTTTGAGACAACATCAAATGATGCATCTCGCAAGATCTTAACTGGTTCAAATGGTGAGTAATTTTTATATTTATCCAATGTGTTAAGTATTTCATCTTCCGGTACAGCAATTAATTTTGAAAGCAGAGGAATTATTTCTTTATCAAATTCATAAGGAGTTATTGTAATTGAAAATGAAGGCTCATTATGAACTATTAAAATCCCATTCCTATCATACATATTCCCGCGAAATGGTGCTATACGCACTTGCTTTATTGCTTGCATTTGGCTAACACCACGATATTCGCTCCCTTGCAAAATTTGCAACTGAGCAAGCCTAAAAATAAAAATTCCAGCAACAAGTATAATTGCTGCTTTGAATACTCTTTTTGCAGTTGTGGAGGTAAAAAAATCACTTCTATTTATTGGGCTTCTCATATTTTGAATTAATAAATATCATAATATACACAAAATTAATAAAAATTGTCTTTTCTTTTTATCTTTAAATTATCATCATATAAATTAACCATAAATTAACCATAAAATTTAAGTTGTTTGTTTATAAAGTGCTTACAAAATCAACAAATTTAATCATACTTTAACATTTGATTTATAAAATCTTCATATTAAGAAGTCAATTTTGTCTAACTGAAAAAAGGTGAATTATTAAAAACAATTATCACAACCGGAGGGGTTATTTTTATGAATTATTCTATTAGAAAAATGCTATTTCATTGTATTCTTATGATTGTTTTGTTGCCACTTGTTGCTATGTCTCAGCCAAAGGCTTCAATTTCAGGTAAAGTTATTGATGAAGAAAGTGGCGAAGTTCTTCGTAGGGCTTCAGTTTTAGTACTAGGAACAAAGATTGGAGCATATACTGATACAAAAGGTGAATATCGCTTGTTGAACTTAAAACCTGGACGTTATTCATTGCAAGTTAGTTATGTTGGTTACAATACAAAGACTATTGAAAATATAGAGCTCAAAGAAAATGATAACTTTGTATTAAATATTGTTTTGCGATCTGCTATAAAGAAAACAGAAGAAGTTGTTATCGAGGCACGCCGCGAACTTAATAACGAAGCCGCAATATTAGCCCAAAGAAAAAATTCATCGCAAGTTAGTGACGGAATTAGTATCGAGGAAATAAAACGCACACCTGACAACGACGCTGGACAGTCTCTGCGTCGTGTTTCAGGTGTTACACTTGTTGGTGATAAATTTGTTTACGTACGCGGCGTTAGTGAACGATACAACAACACAACACTCAACGGCACTGCACTTGCAACGACAGAACCCGATAAAAAAGCATTCTCTTTTGATATGTTCCCTTCTGATTTTCTCGAGAATGCAAATGTTGCAAAGTCATTTACTCCAGATCTTCCTGGAAATTTTGCTGGTGGGCTTGTGCAATTGAATACAGTTGATTTTCCTTCCTCACGCAGCTTTAAGGTGAGCTTTGGCGCCTCGATGTCAGACAATATTACTTTTGATAAAAAATTTATAAAATACCAAGGTGGAAGAACTGATTGGCTCGGTTATGACGATGGAACCAGAGCCCTCCCTAAGAATTTTCCAAAATCACCCCAAGAAATGAGAGATTTATTTAATCGCTTACGTTCTGATGATGAACAAACACTCAAGCAAGCACAAAGCGAATGGATTTCTCTTGGCCGAGCATTCAACCAAAAAGGTTGGAAACGCGACACAATAAAACCGCCATTTAATGGATCAATCAACCTTTCATTTAGTGATATTTACAGAATTAGTAATTCTGAAATAGGTATAATTGCATCTGCTCTTTATGGTAACTCTTATGGATACGATGAAATTTACCGCGCTACTCTCGAAAGCAGCGGACGTGTTTATAACTTCAATCGTGGGACAATTTCAACTTTCTCTACAAATCTTGGTGGTCTTTTGAATTTGGCTTTCAAGCTCGATGAAAATAATACATTCTCAATCAAAAATACCTACAACAACTCATCAGATAACGAGACAACTATAATGCTCGGACGTAAGGATCAAGTCATCACTCGTCAATATGGTTTCCAATTCGTTCTGAAATCGCTTTATGCAAGTCAGCTTACTGGTGAACATAACTTGACAATTTTCAACAATGCACTCCTTGATTGGAAATTTGGTTTTTCAAATTCTAAGCGAGATGAACCTGACTTTAAACGTATTCGCTATTCAAAAGCTTTTGAAGAAAATCCTTGGCGTGTTGATATTTACGATCTTAATGGTAATGGTTATCAAGCAGGACGTTTCTTCTCATTTTTAAACGAAGATGCTTATACTGCTTCGCTCAATTTTACTTTGCCTATCAACATCTTTAAAGTTAAAACAGGCTTCCTTTATGAAAATAAAAGGCGAGATTTCAATGTTCGCTCGCTTGTTATAAATAAAGGTACACTAATGATGAAATATTACTATGATGATGATTTCAAATATATTGTTCCAAATTACGGTGATGATGATTTCTATTCCGAGAATTTTCAATTAGAACCAGACAAAATTTTTGCTAATCCTGAAAATTATAACCCAACGCGTTTAGGTATTGGTGAAGAAACTAAGCCGACTGATTCTTACAAAGCCGACGAAGGTTTGTTTGCTGGGTACTTGATGTTTGATATTCCTTTGGAAATTGCAAGCAAAAAGCTTCGTATAATTACAGGCGCTCGCATTGAAAGCAGTAAACAAAAGCTTATGAGTTTATATCCTATTGCTTCAAATAATACAGACTCAACATTTGTTGATGAAAATTATTTAGACGTTTTACCTTCTCTTAACCTAATATATGAAGTTGTCCCTAATATGAATTTAAGGCTTTCAGCAAGTCAAACTCTTACACGTCCATCATTGCGTGAATATGCCCCGTTTATTTTCTATGATTTTTATTTCCAAGGTGATGTTGCAGGTAACCCTAATTTAAAACGTGCGCTTATTCAAAATTACGATTTCCGTTGGGAAATGTTCCCTAACCCAGGCGAAGTGATCTCTGTTTCTCTTTTCTATAAAACATTCAAGAATGCTATCGAAGAATCTGTAATTGGAACTTCAAGTAATTATAAACGTACTTTTGCTAATGCAAATGGAACTGCAAAAAATTATGGTGCTGAAATTGAAATGAGAAAAAATCTTTCCTTTATTTCAGAATGGACTCGATACTTTTCACTAAACTTCAATCTCGCTTTGATAAAGTCCGATATTACTGTTGAACAAAATAATGCCTCTGACCATCGCACAATGTGGGGGCAATCACCATATTCACTAAACATCGGATTGTTTTACTACAATCCTGAAATCGGTACTTCTGTGAATACAAGCTATAATGTTGCAGGAAAACGAATAATACAAGTTGCAGATATTACTCGTTATCCTGTTTCTGATCCGCATGTTTACGAAATGCCAAGAAATGTTATAGATTTATCTATTACACAGACTGTATTATCAAAATTTGATGTCAAATTTGTTGTTCGCGATTTACTAAATGAGACAATTACTTGGAAACAAATGGGAAATAATGTCCTTACAACAAAAAAAGGACGTTCTCTCTCTCTTAGTTTCGGATATAAACTCTAAAATATTTTGTTAAATTTATTGGAAAATACCAATGAAAAAAGCTTTAATCACCTCGTTTATTTTTATCTTTGCAGTAGCTGTTTTAAGTGCAGCCGAAGCAAAACTTACAATTAAAGAACCAAAAGGAGGTTCCACTTATCGTGTAGGTAAAACTATAACAATTGCTTGGGACACATTAACAAAAACTGGTGAGAGAACTTGGAATAAAACATTCGAATTCAAATGGGCTGAAAGTCCGAATGGTCCTTGGTCTCTTTTGGCACTTGCCAAAAATGCAAAATCTTATAAAGATGTTTCGAGCAGTAATGCAAATGCTGCTTCAGGTCGCACTGTTATAACATTACCAAGAAAGCCTCAGATTTGGATAAAAATGAACGAAGTTGGTAATGAAGATTTATTTGGTATGGAAGGTCCTATAAACGTTTATACACCACCACCAGCAGTTGCAGACTCAATTTTAGGTGGAAGCTTAACTCAAACAATCACTTTAAGTTCGAAAAAATTATATCAGCTTCGCAAAGTTCTTTATGTTGAAGATGGTGCAACTTTGAGAATTGAGCCTGGAACAGTTATTATGGGCGACCCAACGGATGTATCAGCAATTGTAATTAAACGCGGTGGTAAAATTTATGCTGAAGGTAAACCAAATGCACCAATCGTTATGACTTCTGGATTTGCTCCTGGCAATCGCGATCGTGGGGATTGGGGCGGACTTATCATAGCTGGTAAAGCTTCAACTAACATTGGCGAAGCTGCTATTGAAGGTGGTTTGGATGTTAAATATGGTCCTGTCGGTGGTGTTGCCGATGATGATGATTCAAGTGGCGTTGTTCAATATGTTCGTATAGAATTCGCAGGAATAGCTGAATCACCTGATAATGAATTAAACTCACTCACCTTGGGTGGTGTTGGGCGTCGCACTGTAATTGATCATATAATGGTTTCCTATTGCGGTGATGACGGCTTTGAATGGTTCGGAGGAACAGTTAATGCTAAATATTTAATTTCATATAACACAATTGATGATGATTTAGATACAGATAATGGCTTTCGCGGTAAAGTCCAATTTGTATTAGTAAAACGATTCCCTGATATAGCTGACCAATCTAACTCACAAGCATTTGAAAGCGATAACGATTCAAAATCCTCCTATAATCAACCTTACACTTCTCCAATTTTCGCTAATGTTACTGTTATTGGTCCTTTAGCTGACACCTCTTGGACTGCTGGGACTGGTGAAAACAAATACCATCCAAAACATCTTACAGCAGTGCAAATTCGCCGCAATAGTAGAATGAACTTAGTTAATTCGGTTATTGTTGGCTATAACGCAGGTGTTGAATTAACAAACAACAATACAGTTTTAGCTGCATCCAACGATTCGATTATGGTTCGTTTTAATGATTTCTATGGTATAAAAGGTAATAAATTCTTCTACTTTGGCAGCGGTACAACTGCGCAAGGTTCAGTCGATGCTAATTGGCTTGCTAAACCTGAATTTGGGAATCGTTTCATTAATGAAGCTGGTCCAGTAAAGAATTATGCTAATTTACCAGGAATTTTCCCAGGAACACTTGCTGAATTCAATCCATTACCTTCTTCTGGTGCTACTTATTTAAACAATGCAAACTGGACTGCTTCTAATGCTGCTGTAAACCTAAATGATCCTTTCTTTAACAAAGTTTCCTATCGAGGTGCTTTCCACACAGAACGCTGGGATTTGCCTTGGGCTGAATACGATCCTGTCAATAAAATTTATACAAGCGTAAATGACGACAATGCGATAAAAATGAATAAAAACATTACAATAGAAGCTGCACCAATTCCAGCAAATGATTACTCAGTAATTACTTATTCGTTACCTGAAAATCAAAACGTTACGGTTCGCCTTATTGATGCAACAGGTTCACTAAATTCATCTTTCTTTACAAATGAATATCAAAACGCAGGTGTTCACCAATTTGTTTTGAACACAAGCTCCTTACCAGCAGGTATATACTACTTACAGGTAATCACTGCAAAAGGAACTTCTACAATAAATATCCCGGTTGTGAAGTAATAATTCACACCTTTTTTCAGAGCCCGGTTGAAAAATCGGGCTTTTTTTATTTTCATAAACAACTTTCAATTTTTATTTTTTTTATTCAGTAAAAATTATAATATTTGTTTTTTAAATGAAAAATACTGAATAAATAACTTTTATGAAAAAAATTGCTTACAAATATTCTCACTCTTTCAAATTTATTTCATCTGATACAGCTTAAATGGAATGCTGCTATATTCCTGACTTTAAATCTAAATCTAAATAAATCATCTATAATAATTAATTATTTGGAGTATTAATAAAATGAGTATTAGTTTAATAGGCAAATCAATTTCTGAATCAGCAACCCTTCGCCTTAATGAGATTGCAGCAGTACTTCGCGCTAAAGGTGAACCAGTTATTCACCTTGGTGGAGGAGAACCGAAAACAAAAGCACCGCTTGACGCAATTCTTCAAGCTGTATCCTTGCTTAATTCTGCGGAAGTGCGATATACACCCGCCGATGGTATCCCTGAATTAAAACAGGCTGTTATTAAATATACACAGGATTTTTATGACCGCAAAGTCGAACCAGAAAACGTAATAATTTCCGGCGGTGCAAAACAAGCTATTATGGTTGCTCTTCAAGCTATTCTTAACCCACAGGAAGAATGCATTTTCCCTGCACCATACTGGGTCTCTTACCCAGAAATGTGCAAATTAATTGGGGCTATTCCTGTCCCAGTTTATCCTGAAGATGGCACATTTTACCCAAGAATTCAGGATATTGAACGTGTAATTACATCCTATACAAAATGTGTAATTATTAATAGCCCAAATAACCCAACAGGTGCTATGTATTCAGAAGATTTTATTCGTGATGTAGTTGAACTTTGTGAAAAACGCAATTTATATTTGATTATGGATGATATTTATCATCGCTTAATTTTCGATGGACGTAAACCAATTAACTGTTATGAATATGCAAAAGATTTAGGTGAAAATTCTAAATTAATTCTTATAAACGGAGTTAGTAAACAATATTCTATGACAGGCTTCCGTATAGGCTGGGCTGTTGCCAACAAAAACCTCATCCGTGTAATGACAAACATTCAAGGTCACCAAACATCTGGTCCAAGCGTAGTGCTCCAAAAAGCAGCTGTTGGCGCATTAAATGGTGTTCAATCCGGTGTTGAAAATTTACGCCGCACTTTGGAAAACAACCGAAACGTTATGATGGACCGATTAAATGCTTTTGAAGGTGTGCGAGCACACAAACCAGATGGTACTTTCTATTGCTTTGTTGATTTCAGTCATTATGAGAAAGATTCACGCAAATTAAGCGAATTCCTCCTCGAAAAAGTTCGTGTACTTACTGTACCAGGTGTTGAATTCGGTATGGAAGGATATTTACGACTTTCAACTTGTGGAACAATAAAAGAAATAACAGAAGGTATTGAACGCATAAAATGGGCACTGGATCCTAACTCTGCAAACGAACTTTATATTGGTGACCGCAAATTAGTGAGGGACTGGCTATGAAATATTTAGAATTCCCAACTCCAGCAAGCAGGCATGCTAAAGAATTTGCAAGTGATTTTAAGCTTGCTAATCACGGTTTGCAATACTTAGATCGCGTTTATTGGAATTTGACAACTCCTTCTTTGATTGAAGAAGCGATTTTCCGTGGCGAAGGGCATCTTGTTACAGGTGGTGCTCTTGTTGTAAACACTGGTAAATGGACTGCTCGTGCTGCAAACGATAAATTTATTGTTGACGAAGATTTAACGCGAGATAAAATTTGGTGGGGTGTTTATAATCGTCCTGTTACGCAAGAAAACTTTAACTCACTTCTAACTCGGTTGCTTGCTTATCTACAAGGTGAGGAGCTTTTCGTGCAAGATTGTTACGTTGGTGCAGACCCTAACTATCGTATGCCAATTCGCATCATTACTGAATACGCTTGGCAAAGCTTATTTGCACGTAATATGTTTATTCCAATTGAAAACCGTGATGCTCTCAAAAATCACGTACCTGAATTTACTCTTATTGCTGCTCCATCGTTCAAAGCAGACCCCAAAATAGATGGTACTCGCACTGAAACAGCTATGGTAATTAATTTTGCTAAACGTATGGCTCTGGTTGTCGGTAGTATGTATGGTGGCGAAATTAAAAAGACAATTTTTACTGTGATGAATTTCTTAAAACCGCTCGAAAACGTTATGGCAATGCATTGCTCTGCCAACGTAGGTGAAGACGGCAACGTTGCTTTGTTCTTTGGACTATCTGGCACTGGCAAAACAACACTATCGGCTGACCCGCGCCGCAAACTCATCGGTGATGACGAACACGGTTGGAGCGACGAAGGTGTATTCAATTTCGAAGGTGGTTGTTATGCGAAAGTTATTCGTCTTTCGGCTGAATACGAACCTGAAATTTATTCTTGCACAAGGCGTTTTGGAACAATTCTTGAAAATGTTGTTTACGACCCAGCTTCTCGTAAAATTGATTTAGACGATGATATGCTTACTGAAAACACACGTGCTTCGTATCCACTCGAATTTATTCCAAATTCTTTGCCCGAAAAGATGACTCGCACTCACCCGAAAGATGTTATTTTCCTTACCTGTGATGCTACTGGTGTTATGCCACCAATCGCTCGTTTGGATATGAACCAAGCAATGTATCACTTTATCAGCGGATATACATCGAAAATCGCTGGCACTGAAATTGGACTTGGTATTGAACCAGAAATTACTTTTAGTGCCTGCTTTGGTGCTCCTTTTATGGTTCATCATCCATTTTATTATGCTAATTTATTGCGTAGTAAAATGGAGAAGCATGGTACTCGTTGCTGGCTTGTAAATACCGGCTGGGTAGGGGGCAAATTTGGTGTTGGTAAACGTATTAGCATACGTCATACTCGGAATATGCTCAATGCTGCATTGGATGGCAAGCTTGATAATGTGGGATATCGTACCGATAAAATTTTCGGTTTCCGTGTGCCACTCACCTGTCCTGGTGTGCCCGATGATGTACTCGAACCATCAAATGCTTGGGGTAATAAGGACGAATATTGGTCAAAATACGATGCTCTTGCTGCCCGCTATATCGAAAACTTCAAGTTATTCGAAAGTGGTTGCCCTGATGAAGTCCGCAAAGCTGGTCCACAACGCTTGCAAAGAGAATATTAATAAATATTATTTCTAAATAAAAAAGCTGCCTACTTTTAGGCAGCTTTTCCATTATAAAAGTTAGTATATTCTCTAATTCATTCCATTTGCTGCTAACACTTCTTTTCTACTCCCATCTACAAATTCAATCATTAAAGGAACCCAAATTGCACGCAAATCTTTAGCATTGCGGAAAATTTCATCACGTTGGTTATTCTTATCGTGGGTAAATGGACTTACAAAACGAAGCAATTCACCTTGCTTAATTGGACGGTCGGTAATCAAATTATATACTTTCAGAAGTTGGTTATCAGGTGTGTAGAAATTTAATTGACCGCGCACAGAACGAATGTCTTTATCTGATAAATTTGTAATTTCGTATATAATTGCATTTATTTGCTGACCGTTCTGTTCTAATGGCTGGAAACCAACATAAGTAAATTTATGATTTATTGCTACGTCAACACGGCTTGCAGTATTTTCGCAAAATGCCTTGGTTTGTTTCATTACAAATTCTTTTTGTGATTTGATAATATCAAGCACAGTTTTACCAACAACCGAATCCTTTACTGTGCCAAGACGAATAAGCCCATTAGTGAAAAGTTCAATTTCTTCTTTTGTCATTGCAGGCTCGGCTTTAATTTTTTGTGCAATATCCTTCAAATTATGAAGTGTAATTTTCTCACTCATTACATTTGAGCTCGAATATTCTTGTTTTGTACAAGCTGTTAAAACAAGTAAAAAGGCAATAGATGTTAAAACCAATTTTTTGAACATTTTAAACTCCAGTTTGTTTGTAATGATACTTTAAACTTATGCAAATATAAGAAAATTCTGATGTTTAAAAAAATTATGCGCGCATAAGTGTTGCAACATCAATTCTTCGAGCATCCGCCTCCAGCAATGTCTCAGCAAGTGAATTGACCGTAGAACCAGTTGTTAAAACATCATCAACAATCAATATTGTTGTATTTTTTAATAAGGATTTATCTATAACTTCAAAAATATGCTTAACATTAAATAATCTATCTTTTGCTGAAAGCTTGGTTTGCGTGTCCGTGTAAATCTTTCGTATTACTAATTTTGGCTCAAATTTTGAATTTATAACTTCTGCAACTGCTTTTGCAATAAAATGAGATTGGTTATAGGTTCGCTCACGCTCTTTTGCTTTATGAATTGGCACAGGTATAACGTAGTCGTAAATGACATCCGACTTTTGCCTTATAAGTTCGCCGAGCATTTTTCCCAAAAACTCGCCAATTTTTGTTACACCTTTGTATTTCAAACTATAAATCAATTTTTCAAATGGCATCTCGTCAGTGCTTTTAAACAAGCAATAGGCATTCAAAAAATGCAAATTATCGAAGCCGTGTATTTGAGCTAAATCATTGATTATCTGTTCACTTTCTTCAGAGCTCGGCATCGAATAAAGACATCTGCTACAAATGAATTCTTTGTAATCATCTGTTAATTTTTCACCGCAAACATAGCAATGCGAAGGGAAAATTAACTCTTGCAGCCCATTAATTAAACTTATTGACTTTATTTTCAACTTTTGCCACATAAAAAACAAGGACGCCAGCTTTTATTTATTTCGATTAAACCTAACATCCTTTTAGAATTATTTAATTTTTTCTTATTCGAAAACAGCAATTGCTTCAATTTCTATAAGTACATCTTTTGGCAAACGTGCAACTTCGTATGCCGCACGTGCAGGCTTGCTTTCACCAAAGTATTCGTTATAAATTTCATTCATTGTTGCGAAATCGTCCATATTTTTCATAAGAACAGTTGTTTTCACAACATTATTAATTGTCAGACCAGCCTCTTTAAGAATAGAAATTATGTTTTTAATTGCTTGGTGTGTTTGCGATTTTATATCATCGCCAGCAAGCTGACCATCAGCTGTAAAAGGAATTTGCCCAGAGATGAACAAAAATTTCCCTTCTGCTTTAATTGCTTGCGAATACGGACCAATTGGTTCAGGTGCTTCTTGTGAATAGATGACTTCTTTCATTTCAAACTCCTTTAATTTTCAATATCTAATAGAGATTTTCCTAAAAGTGCTGCTCCACGAACGCCTGTGGAACTTATATATTTTGCTTGTTTAACTTGAAATCTATTTGCAAGCGGTGGTAATAAATGATCTTTTAATGTTTTGCGAGTTGTTGCTAAAATTAATTCTCCTGCCTGAGAAATACCACCACCAATGATTGCAGTGCTTATATCTAGTAAATTCATAGCACTTGCAAGTCCACATCCCAATACTGCACCAAATTGCTCGAGTAGCTTAATACATAGCTTGTCGCCAGATGCTGCTAATTTATATATATCGGCAACATCGAAATTAGTAATTTCAGAAAGCTTCGACACGATATTTTTTTGCAATTGCTCTTTTGCAAGTTCTAAAATGGCATTGCGTCCTATAAATGCCTCAAGTGTTCCTTTCTGATATGTGAAAGCCGTTTTTTTTCTGCTATTGTAATCAATTAACGTATGCCCAATTTCACCCGAACCACCAATCTCGCCCCGATAAATTTGCCCATCTATTATTATAGAGCCTCCAACACCGGTACCGAGCGTTACATAAATGAATGAACTTAATCCTTTGCCTGCACCATCGAGCAATTCCGCCATCGCAGCAACATTTGCATCATTTTCTATTGTGAAAGGCACATCTATGTAGTTTCGCAAGTATTTGAAAAGTGGCACATTTTGCCAACCAGGCAAATTCGGTGCAACTAATACATTGCCATAGTTATCAACAACTCCTGGAATGCCAATTCCAACCGATTTTATTTCAGGATAATGCTCGAAATAATATGATATTAATGTTCTTATTCTATAAAGAAGTGAATTCACCCCTTCATAAGCATTTGTTGCAATCGACCTATGCTCGGTCAGATCGTTTCCAAGCAAAATCGCTGATTTTATATACGTTCCGCCTATATCAATACCTAAATACATTACTTTTTTTCTCTATCAATAATTATAACTTCTTCTCCTGGTTTAATCATACCATATTTTTCACGTGCTATACGCTCAATTTCATTTGTGTCGATTAATAATCTTTTTATCTGTTGATTTAATGAATCCTTTCTTTTTAATTCAATATCAATCTTTTTATTTAACTCTCTTTTATTCATTTCAAGTTGAATACGTTTGTAAATTCCGTGATCAGAGAAAACAAAAAATATAAAAATTAAAATTAAAACAAGCCAGAAGGTGTATTTTTTGCTTCTGGCATTGTTAATGTTTTTCTCTTTATTTGTAGAATTCATTTTTATTTAACAAATTTTTTTAAGAAATCGACGTAACGGTCCATTTCTTCTTTTGAACGTTTTTCTGTAACAGCAACAAGCAGACCTTGTGCACACTGTGGGAAACGGCTTGTATCTATTCCAGGCATAATGCCAACTTTTTCTGCTTCTTTTATGATTTCACTAGCGGCAACAGGTGGTATTACAAGAAATTCATTAAAGAAAGGTTTATCGCTCAACAACCTAAAACCAGAAATTTTTGTGATTTCAGACGCAAGATAATGAGCTTTTTGCATTGATTGCATAGCGACCTCTTTTATCCCTTCTTTGCCCATTGCAGCCATATAAACTGTTGCAGCAAGCATAAACAAACCTTGATTAGAGCAGATGTTTGAAGTTGCTTTTTCACGTTTAATTTGTTGCTCACGTGTTTGCAATGTAAGAACAAAACCACGTTTGCCTTCCAAATCTTCTGTAATACCAGCTATACGTCCAGGCATCTTTCGAACAAATTCGTTCTTGCAAGCAAATATACCAAGATATGGTCCACCAAAGCTTAGTGGGATACCCAAAGGTTGACCTTCGCCAACAACAATATCCGCATTATACGAACCTGGAACTGCAAGCACACCAAGCGAAATGGGATTTACTACCACTATAAATAAAGCTTTTTTCTCGTGTGCAATTTTTTCAATTTCAAAAACATCTTCCAAGTTGCCATAAGCATTTGGCTGCTGGACCACTACTGCTGCGGTTTTATCACTAACAAGCGACCGTAGCATATCTATATCGCAAGTTCCATCTTCTAATTTTGCTTCGTTGAACTGTAAATTTTTCCCTGCGGTGATTGTATCAACAACTCTGCGATAATTTGGATTTACTGTCCCTGCATAAATAATTTCGCTTCTACGATTGTGGCTATGAGCAAGCAAGCAAGCTTCTGCCAGCGCTGTCGAACCATCATACATTGATGCATTTGAAACATCCATTCCCGTAAGCTCACAAATCATTGATTGGAACTCATACATTGCTTGCAATGTCCCTTGCGATACTTCTGCTTGGTATGGTGTATATGCTGTCTTAAATTCTGGACGTTCAATAATTGCTCCAACAATCGCAGGGATAAAATGATCATAGCTACCACCACCCATAAAGCACAAATGAGAGGATGTAGTTACGTTTTCGTTTGCATATTTAGTTAGCAGTCGAACAACTTCATATTCT
>DAIPLL010000148.1:0-3273 GCA_036769265.1 Kapaibacterium sp. (SeqCode) | reverse complement strand
CGGTGGTCTTATAGCAACAAGAACTGGGATGTTAATTTACAGTAAGCAAAATATTTTAAATCCAGTTGAAATTTATGCTCTTAATTTGAAAAGTAACAAAGAAACTCAAATTACTCGCATCAATCAAGAAATTTTAAATCAGTTCAAAAAAGTTAAAGTAGAAGAACGCTGGATAGAAAGCGTTGATGGGAGCAAAGTTCATTGTTGGGTAGTTTTCCCACCAGATTTTGATCCGAGCAAGAAATATCCGATGATTACTTATTGCCAAGGTGGTCCGCAAAGTATGGTAAGCCCGCGTTTTCATTATCGCTGGAATATGTATTTAATAGCATCACACGGATATATTTTGCTCGCACCAAACCGTCGTGGAGTGCCTGGATTTGGTCAGAAGTGGAACGATGCGATAAGTGGCGACTGGGGCGGACTTGCAATGCAGGATTTGCTTGCGGCAACTGATGCCTTGGTAAAAGAACCTTATGTAAAGAAAGATGGGCTTGCGGCAATTGGTGCAAGTGCTGGCGGATATACAACATTCTGGATGGCAGGCAACCACAAGGGGCGCTTCCGTGCTTTGCTATCACACAATGGCGTGTTTAATTTCGAGAGTATGTATGGTTCGACAGAAGAACTATGGTTTCCAGACTGGGAATACGGCGGACCATACTGGATTGAAAAAAATCGCCCATTTTACGAGAAAAATTCCCCACATAGGTATGTTTCAAATTGGAATACTCCGATTATTATTTCCGTTGGTGAACGTGATTTCCGTGTACCATATACGCAAGGACTTGAGGCATTCACTGCCGCGCAGGTGAACAAAATTCCATCGAAATTAATTGTATTTCCAGAAGAAACTCATTTTATTGCAAAGCTGCAAGAATTTCTTATTTGGGATAGAGAAGTATTTGACTTTCTTGATAAATATTGTAAATAAAATAGTTTGGCAGAATTAATAAAAAAGGGGCTGCTTCATTTAAAAGAGCAGCCCCTAAAATTTTTATAAAATTATGATTTTATTCAGTGAAAAATTTTTTCATTGCTTTACCCACTTTCAATGAATTAAGAGCAATTCGTTCGCAATAGTCAATATAGCTCAGATATAGCAAGTTTTGCCAGGTTGTCGATAAGCCAGTGTTAATACGCTTAGCTTGTTCTGACTTGAATATTTCCAACTGATTACGAATAGTATCAAAACGAGAATCATAATTTTGGTTAAAGTATTCACGATTAATAATTGAATTACCTAAATTGGTAAGTAAATTATTTGTAAGTTTAGTAGTTTCCGAAATTTCATTCAATTGCTCATTCGTTAATAATCTATGATTATTATCGAAATAATCATAAGCTTGCACAGCCATTCTTCGAGCTAGAGAAGCTAAGACGTTCAAATATCCAACTAAATCAGTAAATGAATATGCTTTATTTAGCTCTTCGCTATTTAATTTTTTGATTGTCTTAGAAATGTAAGAAATAAGTATATCTGCATCTTTTTGGATCTGCTTGGTTTCTTGTTTGCAAAGTTTAAGTGTATGCAAATCATTGTGTAAAATACCATCGTTGCAGTTAGTAACCAAATTAGCAAGAGAGTGAGCAAATTTACCACAACCCATAATTACATTATCGAAGAGCTCTTCTTTGGAAAGTTGATGCTTAGCAGTTAATTTTTCGCGTTCTTCGAATTCTTTTTCACGACGGCGATGTAAAATTGTATTTCTAAAGATAATTACAAAAGTTAGAACTAATAATACAGCCATACCAGTAAAGCTTGTAAACCAGATTATTACAGCAATAGTAGCTGCAATTAGTGCAGCCATAAATGCAGTGATAAACCAGCCACCGATAACAGTCAAAACACCTGAGACACGGTAAACAGCAGTATCACGTCCCCAAGCACGATCGGAGAAAGCGGTTCCCATAGCAACAATGAAAGTAACATAGGTTGTCGAAAGAGGTAATTTAAGTGAAGTACCAAGTGAAATAAGAGCAGCGGCAACCATCAGATTCACAGTTGCGCGGATAAGATCAAATTCTGGCGGTGGTGTTTTTTCATCTGTCCAGCGTGGCATTTGAGATTTATTAAAACGTGAAGCTACATATTTTTTAAATTTTTCTGGAATGATCTTTTGTACAATATCAAAGAAAGTAACAACCAAACGAACGAGCCCACGAGAGAGTGCAAAACTTTGGAAGCGTTCAACTTCCTCTTCTTGGCTACCCAATGAAACAGCTGTTTTGGTGACGGTTTTGGATTTTTTTGATACATATAATGCAACAACCATTAGCACACCTGCAATCAATAGATGCAGAGTCTCGGCTCGGTAAGGATCGTTTAGTGCAGCCATTGGAGTCGAAAAGGGATCCGCAGAAGATTGAGCCGCTATATATGCACTAATTCCAGCAAAAGGGACACCAAGAAAATTAACCAAATCATTCGCAGCAAAAGCCATTGCAAGAGAAAAAGTTCCTGCAAACACAAGCCCTTTTAATATGTTTAATTTTGTAAATGTTAATAATATTTGAAAAGTAATTGTCCAAAAAACGATGTTGATACCTAAAATTGACCAAGTGTTTTGTTTAATCCACTCTGCAACTTCGGGTGTAATGAATGAAGCGCCATTTATGCCTTTCATCATTATAAAATATAGTATAGAAGTAATAGCAAATGCACTCCACAAGCCACCCCAACGACGAAATGTTTGCTCGAAATTAAATGTAAATATTATTCTACTTATATATTGGATTAGAGATCCAAAAACAAATGATAGTACTATTGAGATTATTATCGCTGATGCAAAAGTTAAAACACGAGCGGTATTTATATAAAGATAGAGGTTTGATAAATTACCATCCCCGCCTAATATTTTAAGAATTGAAACAGCAACACCGCCGCCGAGCAAACCAAAGATAAGTGATACTGTTGTAGAGGTTGGCAGACCAAATGTGTTGAATAAATCAAGTAAAATTAAATCACCTATTGCATAAGCAAAGAAAATAATTATAAGCTCTTGAAAATAGAACATTTCGGGATTGACTATACCTTTTCGAGCTACTTCCATCATCCCACTTGAAAAAGTTACACCAACAAGCATCCCTATAGCTGCTACTGCAAGTATAATTCTAAATGGAGCGGCTTTTGATCCAACAGCTGAACCAAGAAAATTAACTGCGTCATTTGCCACTCCTACCCATAAATCAACTATTGCAAGTAATAATATTGCAATGATTACATATAAATAAATGTCCATAAAGTTTTATTTATTATTTTCACAAACT
>DAIPLL010000147.1:0-3278 GCA_036769265.1 Kapaibacterium sp. (SeqCode) | reverse complement strand
TTTAAATGATAATACGATAGTAATGAACAGTTACACGATGTATATAATTTAAATCTAACCACCGGAGAGAGAACTTTAATTAGAGAAAATATTGAAAATGTTCTTCAATGGGAATTTGATCTAGATGGTAATTTACGACTTGCTGTACGTCAAACAGCAGACGGCGGATCTGAAATTCTAAAAATTGAGGAAGATAAACTTACACAGATCTACTCAGTTAATAATGATGAGACTGCTGTACCATACAGATTTCTACCAGATGGAAAAAGTTTTTATATGATGACTAATAAGGGTGAAACTACGGATAAAATCGAATTGGTTATTTTTAATATTGAAGATAATTCCATAAAATTTATTGAAAGAGACCCTGAAAACGAAGTTGATTTTGGTGGTGCTGTTTTTTCGGATTTAACGGATGAATTACTTGCTACTTTTTACAGAAGCGATCGTGTAAGAATATATTTTAAAAATAAAGATTTCGAGAAAGCTTATAATGATCTTAAGAAAGTAATTCCCGAAGGAGAAGTGGGGATTACTTCTATGACTGAAGATGAAAAAGTTTGGGTTGTAAATGTATCGCGAGATATTGACCCAGGTTCAACATATTTAAATGATCTTAATAAAGCCAATGCAGAACTTCTATATAAATCAAGACCAGATTTACCAACCGAATATCTAGCACCGATGCAGGCTATTCGGTATAAAGCATCCGATGGTCTTACAATACCTGCATATTTAGTTTTACCAAAAGGAGTAACAGCAAAAAAATTACCTGTTATTGTATTTCCGCATGGAGGTCCTTGGGCTCGCGATTATTGGGGTTATAATTCGAATGCTCAATTTTTAGCGAACAGAGGCTATGCTGTATTATTACCTAATTTCAGAGGTTCAACTGGCTACGGAAAACAATTTCTTAATGCAGGTAATAAACAATGGGGAAGAGGTGCAATGCAGCAAGACATCACCGATGGAGTAAACTATTTAATAAACGAAGGAATTGCCGATCCCCAAAAAGTTGCGATTGCCGGAGGTTCTTACGGCGGTTATGCCACACTAGCTGGATTAGCATTTACGCCTGATCTTTATGCAGCCGGTTTTAGTATTGTTGGTCCATCAAACATAATTACCCTTCTTAACTCAATTCCGCCTTATTGGGCACCATTAAGAAAAACTTTCGCAGTTAGAGTTGGTGATATTGAGAACCCTGATGATGTTAAAATGTTAGAAAAACAATCACCTTTAAATTATGCTCACGAAATAAAAGCCCCTCTATATGTTGTACAAGGAGCTAACGACCCAAGAGTTAAAAAAGCTGAGTCAGATCAAATAGTTATTGCTTTGCGTGAATTGGGAAGAGATGTTGAATATATGGTTGCTCCTGATGAAGGCCATGGTTTTGCAGGAAAAGAAAACCGTTTGGCTATGATAGTAGCAATGGAAAAGTTTTTTGCGAAACATTTGGGCGGAAGGATTCAGGAAGAGGTGAAACCAGAAATTCAAAAGAGATTGGAAGAAATAACGGTTGATATAAATACAGTTACAATGCCCAAGCGTGAAACTACAAGTGAAAAACTAACCAAGTTCAACGGAAGCATAATTCAACCAAGCTTGGCAAAATATATGATGAAAATAGAAACACGCGGACAAAAATTTGAAATGGAAGTTCAAAGAGAGATAATAAAAGGTAAAGTGGATGGAAGAGATGTAATTATGGCAATAGATATAACTTCCGGTATGATGGGTGGTAATTGTGCAAATACGTGGGTTGATAAACTAATAACAAATAGAAATAATAAATTCCTCATAACACTCTCCTTTTAATAATTTACTATAACATAAATTGCTTTTTGAACAGATAACCTATTTACAAGTGAAAATTAATTTATTTTAGATTAAATATTAATATAAAAGCCAAGTATTACTTCCTTAAAATTTCAATTTGTTTTCTCTTTTTTACGCTAATCTTATGGCTAATTATTACGATAATAAAAGGTACAGTTATATCATGGAGTAGCTAATAAAAAAAATTTTGAGCTTCTTATTTATTATAAGTATAACACTTACTGCACAAACAAATTCATTAAAATTTACTCACATTACTACGGATAATGGGCTATCTCAATCGAATGTAAGGGCAATTATTCAAGACAGTTACGGATTTTTATGGTTTGGCACTTTTGATGGGTTGAATAAATATGACGGTTATGAATTTAAGGTCTTTAAATCAGATCTAAGTGATACTTCCAGCTTGAAAAGTAACTCTGTTTCCTCGCTTTATGAAGATTCACAAGGAATTCTTTGGGTTGGAACAGATGAAGGTTTATGCTATTACAATCGAAGAATGAACAATTTCAAATCTTTTAATAATCTTAAAAATATTCCCGAAGGAATAATTAATGGAGAGATCTCTTCTATTACAGAAGACTCTAAAAACAATTTATGGTTTGCCACAAATAGAGGTTTAATAAAATATGAACGTAAGGAAAATAGTTTCCGTCAGATATCAAATATTTATAGCAAATCAGTATATAAAGATTCAAGGGGAAGAATTTGGGTTGGAACATTGAACGAAGGATTAAATCAAGTAAATAACGATGGAATAAGTTTTAGCAAGTACGAAATACAACTATCGAACGGAGACTTAAATAGTAATTACGAGGTAAGAACTATAGTAGAAGACAAGAATAATAATTTATGGGTAGGAACTTATGGATATGGTTTGGCAAAATTAAATCTTAACAATACATCCATTACAAAAATTTCTTGCTTTGCTCACGATCCTAACAATAATGAAAGCATAAGTAATAATTTAATTTTAGCATTATTCCCCGATGAAGAAGGAATATGGATTGGTACTGATAATGGTGGAATAAATTTCTTTAATTATAGTAAAAATGTTTTTATTCATTATAAAAATGATCCGGATATTCAAACAAGTTTAAACAATAATTCAATTTATTCTATTTATAAAGACAATGCAGGAGATTTATGGTTTGGTACTTTTTCTGGTGGTATTAACTACATCAATAAAACTAGTCAAGAATTAAACTGCTATAGAAAAATACCGGGTAATAATAAAAGTCTATCTAATAATACAGTAAGAGGGTTTGCTGAAGATAGAGATGGAAATATTTGGATTGCCACTGATGGTGGTGGTTTAGACCAATTCGATATAAAAACAAAAAGTTTTACACATTATAATACCTCGAATACAAATCTTAATAGAGATGCTGTTTTATCAGTATTTATAGATAGTAAAGAAAATATATGGATTGGAA
>DAIPLL010000026.1:0-13802 GCA_036769265.1 Kapaibacterium sp. (SeqCode) | reverse complement strand
TGAACAAGAAAAAAATAAAGAATTGCTCAATCAAGTTCCTATCCCTGATGATAAACCACAAGAAAATCTTAATGTAACTATTGAGAAGCCAAAACAAAAAGAAGCAACTACACGAATCAATATAGTTAATGAAGAGCAAAAAATTAATCAGGCATCAAAAACTATTCAGCCAAAAGTTAAACAGTCAATTACAAAGCATTTAAAACCAGATAATAAAATTGCTATTAATATTGTAACTGAAACACCCAAAATATCGTCTATTACAAAAACTGATGAGGAACAAACATATACTATACAAATTTATGCAACAACATCATTAGATGATGCTGAAAATTGGGTAAAGAACTTGAAAATGAAATATAATATAGATAATGTTTATATAACACCGCAAACTATAAGAGACCGAATATGGTACCGTGTGCGATTCGGATATTTTAGCAGCTTTGAGGAAGCAAGAACTACTGCTTTAAAATACGGTTTTTCACAATCTTGGATTGATAGGATAAAATAATATGGGGGGAAATAATAATTACCTTTATAATCCATCTTATAAAGATGAGAAATCGGACTTCCAATTTAAAATACCTTGGCATCCAAATACTGCAAAAGGGTTGGCAGTTGCAATACCATTAACCTTTTTATTATTGCTGCTTTTGAATTTAATTAGAGATCCTCAGCCCGAATCAAGACAACTCATAACAAATACTGTTCCATTAGAACTTTTAAGTTTCGGCTATGGCGATGGAACTGGAATGAGCAAGGGCAATTTATCCCGTGAAGGTGTTGCTCACAAAGGAAATTTACCACAAAGCGAATTACACGATGCCGAAATTGCTGCTAAAATAAAACTATCTAAAATATCAGCTTCAACTGATATTACTGAATCTTCAAATATAGTAGCACGTCAAGAAATTAGTTCAAGCGAAAAAGTAACTTCGAGCGATTATGGCACAAGCACCCGCAATATTGGTTCGCCCGATGGTGAAGATTGGGGAACCGGCTTGGGAACACGTGGCACAGGTCCCGGCAAAGGTGAAGGTTTTGGTGATATAGAATGGGGCGGCGGTGGAAATCGAATCGTTTTAGTCAAAAAAATCCCAACTTTTCCTCCTGGTGTTAACACTTCTGCTCAAATAAAAATCCGCTTTACTGTTCGTCCCGATGGCACAGTCGGCTCAATTGTTCCTCTGCAGAAAGCTGATCCACGCTTAGAACGTGCTGCAATTGAAGCACTGCGTCAATGGAGATTTAATCCAATTAAAGAAGACATTGAAATGGTTGGTATTATACCATTCACATTTAGATTAAGGTAATTTTTAATTAAATATTTAATATTATTCCACCTCTCGCCCATCTTCCTGGTTGAGTTACATTTCCAATATCTTGGTATTTCTTGTTTAAAATATTGTCAATGTCAATGAAAAGCATAATATTTGAATATTTGTATGATAGTCTTGAACCGATAAGGATTACTTTCTCGAATGGTATTTCTTGATTTTTGGTATAATTAAAATAAGTTCCACTTCTTTTATGATAAGTAGCACTTAAATCAAAGTTGAAACCATTTAAAAATTCAACATTAACACCTGCTGAAATCTTATGTTTTAAATAATCAAGAGCATATAAGGATTGATAATTTTCGGAACTTTTTGTTGATGCCATATAAGTATATGAAAAATGAAAGAATTTAAACCATTTATACGAGTGAAAGATTAATTCAGGATAAACTTTTGTAGAAAATTGGACACCTATGGTATTTAATTCTGTCAAATTTTTTGTTTCCCAAAGAGTTGAGTCAGGGTGTTTTATCCAATCAATCAAATCTTTTCCATAGTTTCTAAAAATAGAAAAACTTGTTTGATGAAAATTATCATAAATTTTCAATCCTGTTTCTAAAGAAAGTGAATGCTCTGGCTTTAAGTATGGATTGCCTTTGTTAGTAGGTCCCTGATAATATAGATCAGTAAAACTTGGAAGTCTTCCTGATTGATTAGCACTCATAAAAACATTTAAATTATCATTAATTTTATAACTTACATCAATTCCACCATAAACATCATTGTCAAAATTAGAATTGAAATTAAACATTCCACCAAAAGCAACAAAAAAGCGATAAAATCTTAATGTTTGCTCTGCATATAAGCTAATATTATCCCGACTATCTTTATAAATAAAATATTTATCTTTAACATTTGGAATTTTTTTTGGCTGAGCAAGTTTTTTACCTAATACATTACTTAAAATTTCTTCTCTTTTTAATTCAAAACCGAGTGAACTTGCACCTATATTGGAATTATAAGATATCTTAAACTGCCCACCATAGGCATCGTTCTGATGATAATTATGACCTGCATACCAACTCGGAGCATCCTTCATTGAGCGAAATAGCTCAAATTTGTCGAATAAACTTTTGTAATAGAAGTTAGTATTTATTATAAAATCATTAATGACATTATCGTACGCAAAATTAACAAATGAAGAATTTATAGCTTCAAATTGATTTGGATATTTTGCTGTGTAAAAACTATTCGCACCAAACTTACGATTGTTTGCACCAAACTGTAAGTTAAAATTACCGTATTCAGTTTGCAAATTGTTGTTACCATAAAAATTCAACAAATCTGTATCAGTATTTTTAATGTAACCATCTGATTTTTGTTTATAGATTGAATAAAATGTACGAAAGTTCTTAAAAAGTTCATTACTGCTCGAAATATTTAAATCGTAGAACCCATATTCCCCACCAGATAATGCTAAATTTATTTTTTTGCTTTTATTAGGTGACTTAGTAATTATGTTAATTCCACCATTGAAAGCATTAGTTCCAAGCACTCGACTACCAGAGCCTTCAAGTATTTCAATACGTTCAATATCATAAATTGAAATAGGTAGATTTCCATTGTGATGCCCAGTTTGAGCTGAATTAAATGGAATACCATTTATCAAAATTAAAGTTTGCTCAAAGGTACCTCCTCGAATAGAGAAATCAACCTGAGCTTGTGGACCACCACGACGTCGCACATCTACATTTGAAATATATTTCAACAATTCTTCAATATTTTTTGCATTTGAATTTCTTATCTGTTCTGGACTTATCACTGTTACAACTCTCGCTGTTTCCGAATAAAGAATTGGTTCGCAATTAGCTGTAACAACAATTGGGTTAGTTTTTGTCTCTTTTATGCTTTCAGCATATAAATTCAACGAACTTAAAAATAAGAATACGATTAAAAGAGTCATATTTCAATTTAAAAATGTTTTACAAACATATACAAAAATAAAGATTTCTTTTCGATATTTATAGTATATGAACTTAAATAATTGAGAAATAAGAAAAAATATTGAGTTACTATTATTATATTAATAATTTTTAATCATTAAAAGCATTTAATCAATTAAAATTTAGTAATTTATTATAATATTCTAAATTACATTCATAGATATATCTAATAATTACAAGTATTTATTTATTAGTAAATATGTTTTTTCTTTGTTTAAAAATTCAAAATTTTTATTTTAATGAAAGTAATTTAAGTTTTTAACTAATAACTATATATTAATTATTATTCATAATATTTTATTTGATATGGGAAAAATTAATAGACGTGATTTTTTAAAGAAAACAGCTGCAATTAGTGCAATTGCAACTGCTACAACCCAAACAACAAAAGCGTCACCAACAAACATTCTTTCAGAAGATAGAATGGGTGTGCTTGTTGATACAACTGTATGTATTGGCTGCCGTCATTGTGAATGGGCATGTAAAAAAGCTCATAATTTACCTGCTGGGAATTTGCAAGATTATCAAGATCGCTCAGTTTTTGAAAATTTCAGAAGACCCGATGTACAAGCTTTAACTGTCGTAAATTCTTTCGATAATCCAAAAGACAAGCGCTCTCCTATTTTCGTAAAAGCTCAATGCAATCATTGTGATCATCCTGCTTGCGTTTCAGCTTGCATTGTTGGTGCATTTAGCAAACTTGAAAACGGTAGTGTTGTTTGGGATGGTGATAAATGTATCGGTTGTCGTTATTGTATGGTTGCATGTCCATTTCAAGTCCCAACTTTTGAATATGAAAAAGCTCTGCAACCAAGAATTATGAAGTGCGACTTTTGCATTGAAAGAACAAATCAAGGGCTCTTACCTGCATGCGTAGAAATCTGTCCTATGGAGGTAATGACTTACGGACCTAGAAGTGAAGTCGTAAAACTTGCAAAAGAACGCATTTCACTTTATCCTGAACGCTACGAAAATTACATTTACGGAGAAAAAGAGGTCGGTGGAACATCTTGGATTTATATCGGCAGCAAAAAAATGTGGGAACTTGGTTTCCCAAAACTTAAACCAACACCTGCTCCTGGTGTTTCAGAAAGCATTCAACATGGGATTTTTGCTTACTTTGTTCCTCCTATTGCTCTTTACTCTCTTCTCGGTGGTATAATGTGGCTTACTAAACGACAAAAAGATTTAGAATAGGAGGCAATGATGGAAGGATTAAAACCAAAACCTTTGAAAATAAAATTCTTCACACCAGGGGTCATTATTTTATGTTTGTTAGCATTAAATGGACTTATATTTTTAGCTATGCGCTTTCTTTTTGGCATAGGCTCGGTTACAAACTTAAATCAGCAATATCCTTGGGGAATTTGGATAGCAATTGATGTAGCAACCGGAGTTGCTCTGGCGGCTGGTGGTTTTACAACTGCTGCTTTAAGTCACGTAATGAATCGTGAATATTATCACGTTGTAGTTAGACCTGCATTGCTAACAGCTATGTTGGGATATACTTTTGTTGCTTTGGGTGTGTTTATTGATTTAGGTCGCTGGTATTATATATGGCACCCACTAATAATGTGGAATCCTAACTCAGCTTTATTTGAAGTTGGTATTTGCGTTATGATTTATCTAACTGTACTTTACATCGAATTTATACCTATTATAACTGAAAGGTTTATAGGAAAAGTAAACTTGCCAGGTATTCTATCAATTTTCAATAATTTTATTGACAAACTATTAAGATTTTTAGATAAATCATTATCTAAAATAATGTTTATATTTTTTATTGCTGGTGTTGTTCTTTCAACCTTACATCAATCTTCATTGGGAACATTAATGATAATTGCTGGTTCAAAAATGCATCCACTTTGGCAAACTCCAATTTTACCAATGTTATTTTTACTCTCTGCAATAGCTGTTGGTTTCCCAATGGTAATTTTCGAATCGCTAATTGCTGCTCGTTCATTCAAATTAGAACCAGAGATGCCTGTTCTGAGTAGATTAGGTTCAATGGTGCCTTTATTACTTTTTATATACTTATCTTTTAAACTTGGAGATATGGCAATTCGTGGAACATATGTTTATCTTGCAGAAATTAACATTCATAGTATTATGTTTATGATAGAAATAATCTTAGGAGTTGTTATTCCATTGCGTATGTTTATGTCCAGAGCAGTTCTAAAATCACCTTTATGGTTATTTGTAGCTGCAAGTTTGGTTGTATTTGGAGTATTCATCAATAGATTAAATAATTTTATTATAGCGTACCATCCGCCATATTCAAAAGCACCATATTTTCCTTCAATAGGTGAAATTTCAGTTACTGTTGGGCTCATTGCATTACTAATAATTCTTTACAGAGCATTTGTTATGATTTTTCCGATTATTAGCACACCCGATAAAGAACACGAAACTGAACTTTTAACTCATTCAAGTCATTGAGGAGTGAAACAAAATGAAAAATAAATTATTTTTAACAACGATTATCTTTATAGCACTTAGTGGCTTTATAGTTGGTCAAAATCAAGTAGTAAAGCAAAAGAAAAATAGCTCAACACAAATTCAGATGAGCGATATTAAGCCGAACGATGGACATCAACGCTTGCCTTTAGAATGTAAAAAATGTCATACTTGCGACTTCCCTACTAAACGTAATCCTTGTCTTATAAAATGTCCAAGGAAGGAACTAATTACAGTCGAACACAAACCCGAAGAAGGACCCGAATATATTGTTTTAAATAATAATGGTAAAAGATATGGCAAAGTAGTTTTTTCTCATTTAATTCATGCGCAGATGTCCGATATTTCTATTGGTTGTGACGGTTGCCACCATTATAATATTGCCGGACCTATTGAAAACTGCGAAAACTGTCATGAAAAGGACAGAAAACGTAAAGATATTTCTCGACCTGATCTGACTGCTTCATTCCACCGTCAATGTTACAATTGCCACAAAGATTGGAGCCATTCGCACGACTGCTCTTACTGCCATTTACCTATCGAAAAAGAAAGCATCGAAAAAGTTAATGCAAAGATTCAGAAACTTATTGGCAAAACTCATCCAGAATATGCTTCGCAACCAAGAATTATATACGAAACAAACTACAAAGATGGCAAAATAGTTACTTTTAATCATAACGAACACGTAACTCTTTTTGGGATTGGATGTAAAACTTGTCACCAAAAAGATCGGTGCACAAAATGCCACGATGTTGATATAACTTACGATAAACCAAGAAAACACGACCTAAAAGGACAGCCATTCGAAGTTGTTCACCAAAATTGTATTACTTGCCATAAAGATAATTCCTGTACTAAATGTCATCAGAATGAAGTAAAAGAAAAATTTGATCATAAACAAACTGGTTTCGATTTAGTCAAACATCACTCAAAACTTGCTTGTAACAAATGTCATACTAAAATGTATCCAATGGATAAATTAAATCCATCTTGCACATCTTGCCATAAAGATTTTCTTCAAGGTAAATTCAATCATCGAAGAACAGGCTTGATTTTAGATGAAACACATAAAGAATTTGATTGTGAAAGCTGCCATCCGAAAAATAATTTTGCTTTAAGACCAGTTTGTAACGACTGCCACGATAAATTTGAGTATCCAAGACAAAAGCCCGGTAAAATCGTAAGTAAATAATAGGAGTAAAAGCAAATGATTTATACACTGTCAGTTATAATTCTTATTGTAATAGTGGAGGTTCTCATAAGAACCGTCATCAAAAAAGCTGAAGAGAAAAAGACAAAGGAGCAACGTCAAAAAATTCTTGATGAAAGTCTTACAAAAGATTTCTCAAAAATTTCGAGTTCACTAAAAAGAGTGGAGTTACAAAACCCATTTGCACGTATTCTGATTGTCGATAAAGATGAAAACATGCTCAACAAACTTCGAAGTCTGTTAGTTTTGGATGGTTATTCTGTTGACTCTGTTACAAGTGGAATAGAAGCACAACAATTAACTCTTTTAAACCACTATGATTTTGTTTTTACTGGTGAACATACTCGTGACCTAACGGGCAAAGAGTTGCTTCACAAAATTCACGAAAGACGACCAGATATGGATGTTATCATAATTACAGAAGAAAGTAGTTCAGCAACACCATTTGATTTAATCAAAGAAGGCGCTATTGACTTCATCCAAAAACCATATATCGATAATCGTTTAAATGAATTTGTTCGAAATCATATAGCCCGAAGACGGGAGAAAATGCAAAAAGAATTAGAAAAAACATTAAAAAGCTCAACAAAAACCGAGCTAATTCCAGGTGGATACTTTATAACTAAAAATCATATTTGGGGTTATATTGAAGAAAATGGTTTTATTCGATTTGGTCTCGATAAGTTTGCATATAGATTTTTTGGTATAATTGATACAATAGATTTTGCAAATCTCAATATTCAATTATCAAAAGAAAATCCAATCTTTGTTGTAAAGAAAAAATATAATGATGTTTATTTCCACAGCCCAGCCGAAGGCAAAGTCGTTGCTGCAAATGTCAAAATTAGAGAGAACTTATCTGAATTACCGAAAAGACCATACGTAAATTGGATTTGCAAATTAGATCCAGATAATTTAAAAGATATTGTTGCTGATGTTTTATTTGGTAAAGATGCTGACGATTACATTAAATCTGACTGCGAAACATTGAAACAAGAGTTAATTAATCTGTCTTTGCAAATTGATGAAGGAAAAGATATTTCAAGCCAACTAAACGATGAACAATTCAATTATTTGGTGAATAAATTCTTTAAAAAACATTAATCTTCAAAAATTGAAAAGGCTGCCTCCCCAAAAAATATATTTAACGAGGCAGCCTTTTTATTTGTTATTTCCCTGATATTGTCATTTCACTTATAAGTAATGTAGGTGCCGAAAAAGCTGTCCGTAGATTTGGATCGTTCCCAATCATTGTAATATTTTTTAACATATCTGCTAAATTCCCAGAAATTGTAACTTCACTTACAGGATATGTGAGCTTGCCCTTCTCAATCCAAATTCCATATGCTCCTTTTGAAATGTCGCCTGTTGTTGGAACTGTTCCCTGACCAATTGTTGAGCATAGCAATAAACCTTTATCAACGGATGTAATTATTTGATCTTGAGAATATTCGCCAGGTAGCAAACGCAAATTAGTTGGACCAGGTCCATTTGGTTTTAATGATAGTTTTCGGGCAGAATAATTATCAAGGAAATAAGATTTCAAGACACCATTTTCGAAAATTATTTTCTTTCTTCCTGGAACCCCATCACGATCGAATGGCACACTACCACGAGCTCCTGGGATAAGTGGATCATCTATTAAATTAAAATTATTGCTTGCAATTTTTTCACCAATTTTATCGGCTAAGAAGCTTCTTTTCATATATATATTCGAACCACTCAAACATTCAACAAGGAAACCTAAGAGCAGTTGAGTTGACATTTCAGGTTCTAATATGACTGGAACAGTTTGAGTTGGAATTTTCTTTGCTCCAATCATCCTTGTTGTTCTTGTTATAGCTTTATTAGCTATTGTTTCAATTGGTAATAAATCATTGAGAGAGCGTGCAGAATCAAAATACCCATCTTCGTATAAATTATCGTCATCACCTGCTTGTAAACCAACTCCTAATGAACTATATGAACTTTTATATGATGAGGAGAAACCTTTACTATTTGCAAGATATGTTGTCCCGTAAGAATTGCTAAACCCTGCACCTGTAGAACGTTTAACTCTACTATTGGCTAAGCACATCTTTTCAAGCTCAATTGCAAGAGCAGTTTTTTTCTGTGGAGAGACTTTTTCAGCTGTATCGTCGTATAAATTTAATTTATCTAAATTAAAATCAAACTTTTCAAGTTCTGGGAGTAAGGCATATTCATCTTTTGATAAATATTTAGTTTTCCTTATCGAATTCTCAATGAGTTCATCAATTGTTTTCAGTGATAAATCAGAAGTTGAAGCAGTCGAAACTTTGTTGTCAACAATAATTTTTAATGACAACGAAGTTGAGCCAGCAGAAATTAATTGCTCAACCTCGCCTTCACGAACATCAACAGAAAAGCGAACTCCATCATAAATGCTGCACTGAGCTTCTGTTGCTCCTTTTTTTAATGCTTTTTCTACAACTTGTTCAGCAAGTTTTTTATAATCAGTTTTCATTATGCTATACCTCCTACTGTCATTCTGTTAATTCTTAAAGTTGGGGTTCCACAAGTTACTGGAACAGATTGCCCGTCTTTGCCACAGGTGCCAAGGAAGAAACCCATATCATTGCCGACCATATCGATTTCTTTTAGAATATCAATGTTTGTTCCTATTAGAGTTGCATTTTTCACTGGATATGTTAGTTTCCCATCTTCAATCATATAACCTAAATTAACGCTAAAGGTGAATTTGCCAGTTCCTGAAACCATACCACCCTGATAAGTAATTGCATAAAAGCCTTTTTTCACACTTTTAATGATATCATCTGGATTAGCTTCTCCAGGTGCCAAGATAGTATTGTTCATTCTTGGAATTGGTGGATGAGCATACGATTGACGGCGTCCATGTCCATTTTCTTTATGTTTTAAAATTTTTGCTGAAAGTTTATCATTCAAAAATCCAACGAGCTTTCCTTTTTCGATTAGCATCACATTTTCACATTGAACACCTTCATCATCAATGTTTAATGTTCCACGTAGCTCTTTAATTGTTGCATCATCGTAAATAGTAACTATTGGATTGGCAACTTGTTGCCCTAATTTATCCCACATTATAGATGTTTTTTTCCAAGCACCATCTGCTTCAAGCGGATGACCAACTGCTTCGTGAATCATAACACCCGATTCGTCTTTGCTTAAAACAACTTGCATTTCACCCGCTGGGGCATCTTTTGCAGAAAGTAATGTAATAGCTTCTTCTGCAGCTTGGCGTCCTATTTGTTCAGGTGTAACTGTATTTTTGTAGAAATCGAGTCCAACACGACCACCAGCATTACCCCTACCTGTATTTCTGTTTTTGCCTTCTTCAGCAGTTGCACTGACAATAAAACGAACTTGCGGACGAACATCCGATATAATTAGTCCATCGCTATTAACTATTAACACATATTGCATTTCATCAGCAATCGATGAAGTAACTTTTGTTATTTTTGGATTGTAAGCTTTTGCTGCATCGTGCCCACGTTTTACTAAATCAACTTTTGGATCTAATGGAGCTAGTGCAACGGGATTTTGCATTGAATAAAACTGCTTTGTGTTCTTTTTATCATTCAAATTTGCAACTTTATTACCACTTGAACTATCTGCTATTGCAGCGGCAGCAAGGAAAGCTTCTTTCACTTTTTCAAATGATAAATCGCTTGTGTAACCATAACCGAATTTATTGCCTTTAATAACGCGTGTACCTACTCCAAGCATAATATTTTCGGATGCAGATTTAACAATATCCTCTTCCATAGTTAAACTGCTGGAAATTCGGTATTCAAAATATATTTCAGCAAATTCTCCACCTTTTGAGAGCCCAATTTCTAATAATTTTTTTAGCTGCTCTTTTGAAAAACCAAAATAGTTGATGAGTAAAGTATCTCCAACAGTTTTGCTTGGATTAGCCAATAATTCGTTAAGCCATATATTAGATGTCATAACTACTCCTAATCCAATTCCGCAATGTTTTAGGAAATCTCTTCTTGGATAGTTCTGCATTTTTTCCTCTTGGTAATTGAACATATTTGATATTCATATACGTTTTGAGTAGTGATTTTGTTACAAAGAAAGCCTTCTTTTAAAATCTTCTATTGTTTTAATCAAACCTTCTTTTCGTGAAATTTTTGGTTCCCAATTTAATATTCGACGAGCTTTTTCGATGTTAGGCTGACGCACTTTTGGATCGTCTTGAGGTAATTCTTTAAAAACGATCTCGCTTTTCGAGCCAGTTAGCTCAATTATTTCTTTAGCAAGATCCAAAATTGTTATTTCATCAGGATTCCCGATATTAACTGGCTCATTTTCTTTTGAAAGTAGCAATTTATAAATCCCATCTATCAAATCTGATACATAGCAAACAGAACGAGTTTGCAAGCCGTCACCGAAAACTGTAATTGGTTCGTTATTCAATGCTTGTGTTATGAAAGCTGGAATTGCACGACCATCACATAAACGCATTCTCGGACCGAAAGTATTAAAAATACGAACTATTCGAGTATCTAAATTATGATATCGATGATATGCCATAGTCATTGCTTCAGCAAAACGCTTTGCTTCATCGTAAACTCCACGGACACCGACAGGATTAACATTACCCCAATATTCTTCATCTTGCGGATGAATTAAAGGATCGCCATAAACTTCACTTGTACTTGCAAGCAAATAAGTTGCTTTTTTGGCAAGTGCAAGTCCAAGTGTCTTGTGCGTTCCGAGAGAACCAACCTTTAGTGTTTGAATTGGCAATTTCAGATAATCAAGTGGTGAAGCAGGAGATGCAAAATGTAGAACATAATCAACCTTGCCTTCAACATATACATAATTTGTTACATCGTGGTGAATAAACTGAAAGTTTTTATTCCCGAATAAATGAGCAATATTATCAGGCGAACCTGTAATAAAATTATCCATACATATAACTTCAAAACCTTCGTTAATAAATTTATCGCATAGGTGTGAACCCAAGAAACCTGCTCCACCAGTTATTAAAACTCTACTCATATATTCAATCCAAAATTATTTATAAATATAATGGTCCACCTGGACCGAGTGGTAAACCAAATAAAATCCACGCAATTAAAAGTAAAGTCCAAAATAAAGTTAAGAAAAATGTATAAGGAAGCATAGTTGAAATAATCGTTCCCATACCATAATTTTCGTCATATTTTTGAGCAAAAGCAACAATTAGAGCAAAATAGCTCATCATCGGTGTAACCAAATTTGTAACGGAATCTCCTATTCTGAATGCAGCTTGAGTTAAAGCAGGATGATAACCTAAAAACATAAACATAGGAACAAATACAGGAGCCATTATTGCCCATTTTGCAGATGCACTCCCCATAAAAAGATTTATAAATGCTGATAGCAAAACAAATGCAACTATTAAAGGTATTCCAGTAAGCCCAATATGTGATAGAAAATCAGCACCTGTTATAGCAAAAATTAACCCTACATTACTATACCTGAAAAAATATACAAACTGAGCAGCAAAGAATACTAAAACAATGTATGATGCCAAAGTTCCCATAGATTTAGTTATATGTTTCATAAAGTCCTTATCGTTTTTTATTGTCCCGACAACAATTCCATATACTAGTCCTGGTATTAAAAATAAAATTAGGATGGCAATAATTATTCCATCGAAGAATGGTGAATGAAGCACTTCGCCTGTCTTAGGATTGCGCAGTATTCCCCATTCAGGCACGACCAATATTATAATTAAAGCTATGATAAAAAGAAAAGCAAATAAAGCATATAGCAAACCTTTTTTTTCAATAGCAGAAATATCCTCTATGGGAATTTTCTCTGCGTTTCCAGTGTATTTGCCTAAACGTGGTTCAACGATTTTTTCAGTTACGTAAGTACCAACAATAACAACTATGAAACAAGAGACAAACATAAAATACATATTAACTGCTGCATTTACATAAATTGATTTATCAACTATTTGAGCAGCGGATTGTGAAAGACCCGACAAAATTGGATCAACCGACCCTATAAGCAAATTAGCACCGAAACCACCACTTACTCCACAAAATGCAGCAGCAAGCCCAGCCATTGGATGACGACCCAATGTATGAAAAATTAATGCACCGAGTGGAATTAGTATGACATAACCTGCCTCTGAAGCAAGATGCGAAAGAATACCAGCAAAAATTATTGAAGAAGTTATTATCTTCTTAGGCGTATGTATTACAAGCGCTTTTATTAGCGTATTAAATAAACCTGCCCCTTCGGCAACTCCAACACCAATCATTACTGCTAAAACATAGCCAAGTGGAGGAAAGTTTACAAAGTTAAAAACTATATTTGTCCATATCCACCGAAAACCATCGGAACTTAACAAATTATTAACAGTTATTCTTGAACCATCGGATGGATGAATTGCCTGCCAATTAAAAATATCTCCTATCAATGATAGAATAGCAACAGATAAAGCTAAAAGTGCGAATATTGTTGCCGGATGTGGCAATTTATTGCCGATTACTTCGATATAATCGAGGGATTTATTGAGTAACTTTGTTAAAAAACTCTTTATTTTCATCACTAACTAATGTTTTAACATATTTGAAATATACAAGTTAAAAAAGAAATTTTGTATAACCAAAAAAAATGGCTGCCTTATTGAAAAAGCAGCCATTTTTGGCAAATAAATTAGATTACCTAGTAACAGTGAAGTTTTTGTTTACAGCAAATTTATCGCCTCTGATGATGACTTTGTAAGAACCATTTGAAAGATCTCTTGTATCGAATTTTATGTTGTTTATACCTTTTTCAAAAACTCGATCTGCAATTTTCTTAACAATTTTTCCTGATATATCAATAACTTCAATACTTAATTTTACA
>DAIPLL010000146.1:0-3320 GCA_036769265.1 Kapaibacterium sp. (SeqCode) | reverse complement strand
AGTTTATTTCGACAGCGATTGGTATCATTGCCAAAAATGCGGGTGTTATTTTAACAATCCTTTAAAAGACCAAAAAGTTGAGGGATGCCCATTATGCAAAAATTTCAATATAGAAAAATACGAGAATAACAATATTGATAATCATATATAAATTAGTAGCATAATTTTATGAGAGTAGCTATTGCTTCTACAGGTAACACATTAGACGCACGAATCTGCGAGCATTTTGGGCGTTGTGATTATTTTATAATTTACGACACAAATAGCAAAGCAATAGAATATATTCCAAATCCTTACAAATATGATGATTATGATGCTGGTATAAAATCTGTTGAACTTGTTACAACTCGTAATATTAGTAAAATCATATCAGGTGAATTTGGGTTAAAAATCAAACCAATGTTGGACAAATTAAAAATTCAATTAATAGTCGTAAAAGATCATAATAAAAAAATATCGAATATCATTGAATTATTAAACCAATAAAAGAATTTATGTTAAATTTAAGAGGTAATTAAAATGAAAAGAAGAATTGCTATTCCATTAGAAGGAAATGTCTTATCAACTCATTTTGGAGGTTGTGAGGCTTTTGCTTTTGTTGACGTTGAAAATGATGAAATTATCAACATCACTATTTTAGATGCTCCAACACATGAGCATGGTTCATATCCACGTTTTGTAGCTGAACAAAATGCAACTGATGTTATTGCAGGTGGGATGGGTGCAAACGCGATTTCACGATTTAATGAAGCAAACATAAATGTTTTTCTGGGAGCACCAGTTGATATACCAGAAAAGTTAGTTAAAGATTTCATAGCAGGGAAACTTGAGCTAAATCCAAATTTTTGCGATCATAATTCTCACGGGCATACGCATCATCATCACCATCACCATTAATATAGGTTGGTTAATACTTTCTCGCTGTGCAGCTCTGCGACCTTTGCAAATTAATATCTACACAACTGAGATCGCAGACTTACACAGAGAGAAGGTATTTTATTTTTTATTATAGATTTCTTCGAACTTTGCGATTATCTTGGATGAAGTTTCTTCGCGGCGACCGCTTGCATCTATTACGATAAATCGTTCTGGCTCTCTGCTGGCAATATAGTTGTATCCTTCGATTACCTTCTGGAAGAAGATATCGCCTGACTGCTCTATGCGATCGTAAAATCTATAATGAGCTCGCTTTTTAGATTCTTCGAGCGATATTTTCAAGTAAAATGTAATATCTGGTTTTAATCCACCTGTGGCGAACATATTGCAAAAATTCACCTCTTCGAGCGGTAGCCCTCTGCCGAAAGCTTGGTAAGCAGTAGTGGAATCGTAAAATCTATCGCTTATTACAATTTTACCTTCGGTCAAAGCTGGCTTGATAACGCTATCGACAAGCTGTGCACGTGCTGCTTCGAACAGTAATAACTCAGTTCGGGAAGATATTTTGTGCTTAGAATTAAGCAATAGCTCACGGATTTGCTCGGAAAAAGCATTGCCACCGGGCTCACGTAGTGTTAGGACAGCTATTCCTTTTTTCTCCAAATACGTTTGAAGCAACTTAATCTGTGTGGTTTTCCCACTGCCATCGATGCCTTCGAAAGTTATAAACATATTTTCCTCTTATTTCTTACCTTCTATCACAACAACAAATTCGCCTTTTAAGTTACTTTTGGCTTTTATTTTCTTTTGGACATCTGCAATTGTGCCACGAATAAATTCTTCATATATCTTAGTTAGTTCACGCACAATACAAATACGCCTTTCTGGTTTAAATATTTCAGAAAGCTCATCTACCAATTTAGCAATTCTATGTGGCGACTCGTATAAAATGACAGTTATTTCGGATTCTTCAACCTTGTACAAAAAGGTTCTGCGTCCCTTTTTATGCGGTGGAAATCCCAAAAAAGTGAATTTATCCGCTGGCAAACCGCTTGCTATCAGTGCTGTAATAAAGGCACTCGCGCCAGGCAATGGCACAACTGGTAATTCCCTATTTATTGCTTCTTGTACAATAGTCCATCCTGGGTCGGATATGATTGGCGTCCCAGCTTCGCTTACAAGGGCAACAGATTTGCCTGAAGATATTTCATCGGCAAGAGACTTAGCCTTAGATTTTTCGTTATGTTCATAGTAGCTAACTAAAACTTTTGGCTCAATTCCCAGTAATTTTAGTAGTTTCGATGTTGTACGAGTATCTTCGCAAGCTATTATATCACACTGACGCAGCACTCGCAGAGCACGTAGAGTTATGTCTTCTAAATTGCCAATCGGAGTTGGCACTAAATACAATGCAGCTGGCAAAGTGCGGTCATCCATTTTTATTTCTCAATTTTTTGAAAAAATTTTTGAGCAAAGCAACGCAATCATCTTGCAGGACGCCTCCCAGAACTTCGAGCCTATGATTTAGCCTTGGGTCGTTTGTAATGTTGTAAAGGCTTACAGCGGCACCAGTTTTAGGGTCGTATGCACCGAAGATGAGCCGACGCAACCGAGCAAGCACTATCGCTCCGCAGCACATTGCGCATGGTTCGAGCGTTACATATATATCGCAATCGAGCAAATGCTTATATCCAAGCTTTTTAGATGCTTTTTCAATTGCGACAATCTCAGCATGAGCAATTGGATTTTGCCTTTTTTCCACCTGATTGTAGCCGCGAGCAATTATTTTGCCATCTTTTACAATCACCGCACCAACTGGCACATCCTCTGCCAAAAGAGATCGACGAGCTTGCTTTATAGCCTCGTGCATATATTTTTGGTCGTTTTCGAGCATATTAAAATCTATATCCAACAAGCAAATTAAATGTTCCAGTTCCTAAGGTATTCTTTCCAGCTGCATAAATCATATAACCAGCGTGGAGAAATATGTTATTTTCGAATAGTATGCGAAAATTTGCACCAATTTGCACAGCTTCTTCGTTCAATGGACGGCGTCGCACATCAAAAGGCGGTAACCTGTCGTTGTTACCAATCGGTAAAAAGTATCGTCCCTTGACTGAAATTTCTGTTCCTGGAACAGAGGTAAACCCAAGCTGAGATGAAAAAATAAAGCGCGGCTTTAAGTCCTCATCTCGCCAATTATAAATGCTCGCAAGCTCAAAGTTAGAGCTTTTGAAAATTTGCCTAAATTTTGCACCTAAATTGAATTCAAAAGCTCCATCACAAAGAAAATCATATTTGGGATCGTTCTGCCCACGATGAAAACCAAACGGTGTAGAAATCCCACCTAAGACCGATAAATTTGTTCTGCCAGTTTGCAGGAAATATTCGGCATCAAGATTGAAACTTTCAGCTTGGAACTTGTTAAAATCAGCCCTGTAATA
>DAIPLL010000145.1:0-3366 GCA_036769265.1 Kapaibacterium sp. (SeqCode) | reverse complement strand
CATTATTTGTATTAACTGTATTCTCGAATTAATACTTAAAGAGATAAACAACAATAATTCTGATTGTAGACAACTTTGAACTAAATAAACTAACTTATAAAGAAAAATGGTGCAATGAAAAAAATCCCGATAACATTCAGGAGTGGTCTGATAGCACAATATTAAAGCTTATTCAAAATAATGAATATTTCAGAAAAGGTCTTGTAAATATTTTTTTTGAAGGGGCATCAATACCTTTTTTAGCTAATACAATTCCACTATTTGAGTTAAAAAAACTTAGTATTTCTAAATTGAAGTTCGAGATACCCGAATTAATTGATACGCTTATCCGTTATAAAGAAAAGGGCAGTTATTCTGGAATGAAAGGGAATAATCCTGAAACTGTTATTGCAGAGATTTTGGAAAGACTTGGTATTAGTTTTGAAACGGGTGATTTAAGTGAACTTATTACCAATGCTCCTGACAACAAAAGAACAATGGATTTTGTTATTCCTAATAAGAAAAACCCATTAATAATTGCTGAAAGCTCTTTTTTAGCAACAACTTCTTCTGGTCAAGGAGATAAATCTAAAACAGAAATTTCTATTGATAGTTTAATCAAAGAACATTATCCTAAAGCTAAATTCATTGGGTTTGTTGATGGTATTGGATGGTATGTACGTAAAGGAGACCTAAAAAGAATGGTTACTGCCTATGAAGATGTTTTTACTTTTCATAAAGACGAATTAAAAAGGTTTGAAAAGCTACTTATTGAAACTTTCAAAAAATGATTGAGAAATATTTAAATAAAATCCACAATGGGGACTGTCTTGAGTTATTTAAGAACATTCCGGATAACTCTGTTGATTTAACCTTTGCGGACCCCCCTTTCAATTTAAAAAAGAATTATACCAGCTATAACGACAGTTTGGAGATTAAAGAATATCTTGACTGGTGCGAGAAGTGGATTTCGGAAATGGTTAGAGTTACCAAGCCAACAGGTTCTATATTTCTTCATAATATTCCCAAATGGTTAACTTTTTATGCTTCTTATCTAAATCGTTTTGCTTACTTTAAACATTGGATTGCTTGGGATGCTCCTACTGCTCCAAGGGGAAAGTCATTACAACCTGCTCATTATGGAATTTTATTTTATACAAAAGAACCTAAAGGGGTAAAAATATACGAATTAAGACATCCCCACAAACGTGATAGAAATGGTTATCTTTTAAAAGATTATGGTGGTAAGAAAGATGGTTTACATCCATTTGGACCTTTGGTTTCTGATGTTTGGACGGATATTCACCGAATTAAACATAACAAAAAAAGAGATCCACATCCTTGCCAATTACCTATTCATTTAATGGATCGGTTAATTTTAATGACTACAGATGAAAATGATATTATACTTGACCCTTTCTCCGGTACAGGGACAACTGCTATTTCAGCAAAACGTCTTGGAAGAAGATATATTGGATTTGAATTAGATAAAAAATATGTAGAAATTTCCCAACAAAAACTTGAAAGAACAGAGTCTAACTTTAAAATAGGCGAAAACTGGGTAAGTTTTTATTTGAATGAAATTGTTACAATAAGAGATAAAGATTGGAATAATCTTTCAAAATACTTTTCAATACCAAATCCATTAAGAAATATTGACTTCGAGAAAGTTAAATTAATTGATAAAAAATTAATTCCAAAAGAACCCTATATCGAAAGTGATGCCTTAGAAAATAAAAGCGATATAACAGAAAAGTCATCGAAAATAAATGGGAAGAAAATTATTGAGATTGAAAGCCCAACACTAAGTCAATAACATTTGCAGGTCATACAATCTACCAAAAAATCAAAACCTGCAAAAGAGTTTGCTTCATCAAACGCACAAACTGAAATATATGCAGAAAAAAAAATGAAAACAAAATGACGATAGACAAAAACGGCCAGCTTGTAACAAAGTGTATATACCATAAGGGTTTCAGTGGGTATTCAAGCGTTGTAGCCCGTTCAAACTTTTGTGTCGGCAAACAGGATACTGTCAAGCAATCCCTTACGGCATATACACTCGACCGTTAGGCGACATTGCATAAAAATATAAAGGATGAAGGAATATTAAATAAAACAAAGGAGGAACAACGTATGGAACAAGAAACTATGAAAGAAAAAATGGCTAAAGCTAAGAAAATCTATTTGGAAAAGGATTTTCGTGCGTATATGAGAGGAATGCAGGGGTTTGATGATGAAGATTTTGAAAAAGTCAAACTCATAATCCGAAAAAAGGTAATTGACGCAAAAGAACAAGATCCCTATGAGATGTTTGAACGCATCTTAAGAGATTTATCTTTAGAGTGGGGGAAACAAAATTTTCCCGTGCATGCTGACTGGCATCATTATCTAGTTCCCGGTGTCATTTTATCTTCTCTGAGAAATTGTGGTTATGCAATTACAGATAAAGACATTCAAGAAGGCATGTATAGGGGTGAAAATTTTCCTGGTGGCTCTTGTGGGTTTGCAGGAACCTGTGGTGGGGCATTTAGTGTCGGGGTGGTAATGAGTATAATAAATAGGGCAACACCCCTTCACGAAGAGGAAAGGTCTGAAAGTATGGAAGCAGTTATCGAAACATTAAATGAGATAAAAAAATATCCCCGAAGATGTTGTAAAAGAAGTAGCTATGCCGCCATATTGAAAGCAATAGAATTTTTGCAAAAACATGGGTATAATAAGATACCTAAAGAAAACATAAAATGTTCTTGGTCGTCTCAAAATAAAATGTGTTTAGGAGTTAAATGTCCCTATTTCAAAAAAGATTAATGCAACATCGCCTAACAGCGGACATACGGTTCGGGCTTACACCCTCACCCAAATGCTCGGCTTCGCCTCGCACTTAATATGTCCGCAGCCGTTAGTGGCAAGCATAAACAACAGACATGTAACAAGAAACCTAATCAGGAAAAATGAAAATTGACATAACATTTAACGTTTATACAGACGCAAATGTTGGTCTTGTTTTAAAATTGTCAAACGGTAAGTAAAACTTAATATTCTCGTTCTCGTCAACAAGGTCGTTGAGTAAGAAAAAGTCAATGTAACCTTTGAAGTTGTCAAACAACTCGAAGAAGTTTTTGTAACGCTTAAATGTGTCGTAAAGCGGGCTTTGTTGTCCTTCATAAAAAAGTCTGATACATTCCAAAGTCAGGTCAAATCTATCGTCAATTAAACTATTTACTCCACGAGCTTGATTTATTGTGTGTTGTTTGTCAACTCGATTGTTTGGAAAAAGCGTGTATGCTCCAATTGTCGAACCTGTGTCGAACAGTTCTTGAACTTCGTTTTTGATTTGTTGTGTCAGCCAAGTTTTGCGTTTGTGATTTTTGTATGAATGCGTTA
>DAIPLL010000144.1:0-3391 GCA_036769265.1 Kapaibacterium sp. (SeqCode) | reverse complement strand
TTTAAATGGTTGCCAAACAATTATATCATCAATGCCAAGTAAGTACTTATCATTAGAATTATTCCTAAAAGCAATGTAAATATCTTGATTTTTAAATCCCAATTTTTCTAAATTTACAAAACGTCTATTAAGTGCTCCATTTGGTTCAGCTGTAATTGTAAAAATTTTGGTAGTAAAACTTTGCAATTCATCATTGGTTGTTGAAATGTAAACTTCGTACCCATCTGGATATGATGAACTAAATGCTATCGCGCTCCATTCTAAATATGCACCTTCTCCAATTGTTATCTTAGGTGAAATTAGCCAATCGTCAGCTCTACCAGCCGGATTGTAATATGAAGTGCTGAGTGCCATATAATTATCTGGATTACTTGAAACTTTACCTGAAACCCAAGACATTTTCCCACCGGTTAGTGTAACGCCTATTGATTGTAAAGTTTGCACCATTTCGCTATGGACAGTTCTATTATCAACATCAACAGTTTTCCAATTTGTTAGTCCGTTGGAGAAATTCTCTTGAAAGAAAACCTGCTGATTAGCATAACTGAATGCATAAGCAAATAAAATCGTTATTGCAATTAGTAAATTTTTAAAATTTTTCATAATAAAAATCCTTTAAATAATTGGAAGAAAAACTCTTAAATACTTTGCTTGCACAAATTAATCATTCTTAATGTAATTAACAAAAAATAACGAAAAAATATTAAAGCAATCTATCTTGTCCATCATCAACTATACTGTCAGACGTTTCTTCATCTTCATCATTTTCGTGATTAACTGTTGTTACATCAGCTATTTTATCACCTTCGTCTAATTTTATAAGACGAACACCCTGAGTATTACGCCCAATAGTTCGTATTGCAGCAACAGGTTGGCGTATAAGAATACCCTTTTGAGTAATTACGATTAAATCATCAAGATCAGAAGCAGTCAGTAACCTTACAACTTTGCCTGTTTTATCAGTAACATTCATCGAGATGACACCTTTAGCTCCACGGCGTGTTAAGCGGAAATCTTCGAACTTTGTTCTTTTCCCATAACCATTTTCAGATACAACAAGCACTTGCACATCATTACGATTTATTACAATCATAGAATTTACATTATCGTTATCTTCCAAATTAATGCCTGTTACTCCCATTGCAGTGCGTCCCATTGGGCGGACGTCTGTTTCACGGAAACGGCATGCTATACCATTATTCGTACCTAAAATTATGTCAGATGAACCATCAGTTAGGCGGGCACAAATGAGTTCGTCGTTATCTTCAAGATTTATGGCAATAATACCACTCTGACGTACATTTGCAAATGCACTTAATTCAACTTTTTTAATGATACCATTACGTGTTGCCATCATTATATATAGATTATCGTCGAAATTCTTCACTGGGCAATATGCAGTTACTTTCTCATCTTGCTGAATTTGAATAAGATTTGCAAGTGAGCGCCCTTTTGCTTGGCGGCTTGCCTCTGGTATATCCCAGACTTTTATCTTATAACAACGCCCTTTATCTGTAAAAAATAATAAATGATGATGAGATGAAGACTGAAATACGTGCTCTACAAAGTCATCTTCGTATGTAGAAGCACCTTTTATACCTCTACCGCCTTTATTTTGCCTGCGGTAATTTGAAACGAGCGTGCTTTTTATAAATCCACGATGAGTAATAGAAACAATCATTTCTTCATTAGCTATCAGATCTTCATAGGACATATCTTCTGTATCAAAGACAATTTCTGTACGACGGTTGTCTCCAAATTTATCAACAATTTCTTGTAGTTCTTCTGATATAATTTGCATTTGTAGTTCTTTGCTTGCTAAAATTGCTTTTAGACGTTCAATTAGTTGCAGTACTTCACGATATTCTTGTTGGATTTTATCACGTTCCAAACCAGTAAGTCTTTGAAGACGCATTTCTAATATAGCTTTTGCTTGGATTTCAGTCAAAGCAAATCGCTCTTGTAATTGAGTTGATGCAGTTTGTGGATCTTTTGCAGCACGAATTAATGAAATTACTTCATCAATATTATCCAAAGCGATAATGAAACCTTCTAAAATATGTGCACGTTTTTCGGCTGCATTTAATTCGAATTGCGTTCGGCGGACTACGACTTCAACTCTATGATTAAGAAAATGCTTCATAATTTGGAGCAAAGTAAGAACTTTAGGACGACCCTTTACCAAAGCAAGCATATTTGCTCCAAATGTAACTTGCATACTGGTGTGTTTGTAAAGATTGTTCAATACAACCTTTGGTGTTGCTTCTCGTTTAAGTTCAATAACGATTCTTAAACCATCTCTATCTGATTCATCTCGTATATCTGAAATATCTTCAATGACTTTGTCTCTAACAAGTTCAGCAATTTTTTCAATTAAAGCTGCTTTATTTACTTGATATGGTATTTCAGTAACAATTATTGAAGTTTTTGTGCCAGTTTTGTTTTCCTCAATATGGGCACGAGCTCTTAATGTTATTTTACCGCGACCTGTAAGATATGTATCTCGAACACCTTGATAACCGTAAATTATACCACCGGTTGGGAAATCAGGAGCAGGACAATATTTTATTATCTCTTCATCTGTGATTTCAGGATTTTTAATAAGTGCTTGTAAAGCACTTATTACGTCTTTAATGTTGTGTGGTGGTATATTTGTTGCCATACCAACGGCTATACCACTGGCACCGTTAAGCAATAAATTTGGTATTACAGTAGGAAGAACAACTGGTTCTTTCAGAGATTCATCGAAGTTTGGCTGGAAATCAACAGTGTCTTTATCAATATCTCGTAATAGATGTACCGCAAGGCTTGCCATACGTGCTTCTGTATATCGCATCGCAGCCGCAGAGTCTCCGTCAATTGAGCCGAAATTCCCTTGCCCATCAACAAGCGGATAACGCATAGCCCAGTTTTGAGCCATGCGCACCATTGCTTCGTAAACAGACGAGTCGCCATGTGGATGATATTTACCTAAAACTTCTCCAACCAGACGAGCAGATTTTTTATATGCACGATTAGGGAGCAATCCCATTTCATTCATTGCATAGAGAATGCGTCTGTGAACGGGCTTCAACCCATCGCGGACATCTGGCAAAGCTCGTGAGACTATTACAGACATAGAATAATCTAAATACGAGCTTTTCATTTCGTCTTCAATGTAAGTTTGCTTTATATTTTCGTTACCAAGCAAAGACATATTTATCCCAAATTTTGATAGATATATTATTGTAAATTACTAAAATTATGCTTCATTTTCAATTAAAATAAAACGGCTATCACCAATAGATGATAGCCCAGAATTAAGGTCTATAATAACTTTAATATTCTATAAATTTTTCTAAATCTAAAACTAAAATTATGTCATTATTGATATTTACAGAACCTTTTAAAA
>DAIPLL010000025.1:0-14035 GCA_036769265.1 Kapaibacterium sp. (SeqCode) | reverse complement strand
TCAGAGCTTGTATCGACATAATGTTACTGAATTCTTTAAATGCACTTGCAAAAGTTGATAATAATGGCTATCTAAAACTTAAAGCATATAAAGATCTTGGAGTTGCAATACTTGAAGTACAACATAATGCTTGCCGAAAAGGTATAGCCCCACCAGCAAGCGTTATTAAAGAAGACTGTTTCGGGATTAACACTGCTGAATCAATTTTAAGAGAAAATAACGGGGTTATAGATATAGTATCACGAAATGGTGTATGTACATTTAAAATCAAACTCCCTAATTAAAGCCAACGATATAGCTCAGAATAAACTGAATATCCGAATTTTGCAAAATTATCAAAATATGCTGTAAACCACTGACATAGTGGGACTAAATTTTTTTGTGTTTCGATTATATCGATAGGTGTCGAAATACCACCAGTGCGGATGACGTAAAATTCACGCTGTAAATTTTTCTTCTGTATATATTCGGCAACGAATTTGCTTTTTTCGAGCGAGTTTTCCCTAAGAATAGCTCCGCTTAATCCTCCTCCGAAAGTCTTAGTGAAATAATCAAAATTTTTTATATCAGTATGAGATATTTTTGTTCGATAATAATCGTATTTAGTTGATGTATTCCCAATGTTGATACCATCAAACTGCAAATCGACAAGCAAATCGATTAGTGCTGGTATTGATTCTGTATCAATGTCATTTGAGAACTTCACTATTACAGGAAGATTTCGCACTCTCTTTTTTAAAAATTTTTCTGATATAAAAACAAGCCTTGCTGTTATATCACTATCGATAAAACTGCGCGAAGATCTATGTCCCTGGACATTCGGACAACTTTCATTTAGTTCTATAAAATCGACATTTGCATTGTCATAAAGCTCTAAACCTTCTAAAATACCGGTCAAAATTTCATTATCGCTCAAACCGCTATCAGCAGCGATCGAAGCACCAACAGGACAGCCTGCTTTTTTTACGATTTTTGCAAGCCGACTGGCAACAACAGCATGTGACTCGTTCGGCAGTCCCATCCAGTTGGAAGCGGCTCCACTCGTTGGATATGGCATAAATGGATGCAAAACGCCGTTCTTTTTATTGCCTTTGCGTTTCTTACTTGTTGTGGTTCCAGCAAGGAAAGCACCAGCCCCCTGACGAGCAACCATTTCGTAGCCATAGCCAGCTTTAAACATACCAGCAGCGTTAAAAATCGGAGAACGGAACTCAATACCCCATAACTTTTGCTTCAAATGCTCAGGCACCAGCACCACTGGAAAATTAAGATTGTTTTCAAGCAGTTTGAGAAATAATTTTCTACCATTTGAATAAAAATAAATCGGCAAGATTGACGGAAGCTTTAAAATATGCTTTCTCAAATGGTCGTCTAAACGTGCCAACGTTTCAATTAAATTCAATGCAGGTCCTCGCTATAATTCTTTTCTCAATCGCGAAACTGGTATTTTCATTTGCTCGCGATATTTTGCAACTGTCCGTCGAGCAACATTATAGCCGCGTTCTTTTAAGATATCGCTTATTTTGTCGTCGCTGTATGGTTTATCTTTTGGTTCTTCTTCAATAATTTTCTTGATTTCTTCTTTGATAACAGTAGTTGATACTTCTTCGCCTTCGTCGTTTGGCAGAGACTCTGAGAAGAAAAACTTCAGTTCGAAGGTACCAAATCGAGTTTGTACATATTTGCCGTTAACAATTCTGCAAACAGTTGATATATCGAGCCCAGTAGCTTCTGCAACATCTTTGTAAATCAATGGTTTCAGAGCTTTAACTCCATAATCAAAAAATTCACGCTGATGGTGAGCAATTGCAGTCATAACTTTAAGCATTGTAGCCTTGCGCTGACGAATAGCTTGAATGAGAAACTTAGCATCTTCGTATTTAGCACGGATCCATTCACGAGTTTCTTTATTAACTTTTTGAGATTTTATTTCTTTTCTCAAACGGTCATAAGCAGATGAGAGTCTTATTTGCGGCATATTTGCATCGTTAACAATAATAATCAACTCACCGCTGTCATCTTTTGTAACAATGAAATCAGGAATAACGGTGTTCATCTCTACGATGTTATCACCACCACCTGGCTTTGGATTAAGGCGTTTAATTACATCAAATGCTTGTTTAAGTTCATCTTCTGTTAAATTAAACTGTTTTTGTAAAATATGATAATGCTTTTTTGCAAAAGCATCATAGCCATCACGTAAAATCATAATAGCGTTTTTTTGTGCTTCGGAGGGATATTGAAGATTTTCTATCTGCGACAGCAAACATTCTTGCACACTCCGCGAACCCACACCTGGGGGATCAAGCGACTGTATTAATTTCAAAATGCGTTCTGCTTGCTCTAAGTTCGTGTGTTTTAAAATTTTTTCTTTAATTCCATTGTCTTTTTTATTGGCAAATTTGCGATAGAGCTCCATTTGAGGCACATTTTTGCCAATTTCTGGGTTTTCCTCTATAACTTTTTTTAGAAGTAGAGCCGCATCGTCGCCTAAAGCATACATTCGAGCAGGATTATCTTTATAATAATCAATAGGCTTGCTATTCTGACGTTCAAATTCACGCTTTTGCACTTCAAAATTATGATTTGCGATAAAAGAATTTGTCTCGTCCACAATTTCTTGTAATTCGCGTCTTAGGTAGCCATCATCATCAATATTACCGAGTATATGCGAGCCTAAGATCAATTCTTCTTCTGTTAAATTATATACTCGCAACTGCTGAAACAAATCTTCAATGAGCGAAGTTTGAGTTTTCACTTGAAATGGTTCGTAATCTTCGTACTCGTCGGAGTCTTCGGCTCCCTTTCTGGTTACTTCACTTTCGTCCTGCCATATTGCCTCGTAGTATTCAAAAGGATCGTGATCATCGAGTATAACATTTTTTTCAGAAAAATCAGCATCAGTATCGTAATCCCCATCTAAAGATGGCTCAGCAACAGGCGATTCAAAAGTTAAAGAATAATCTTCGTAATCGATTTCATCTTGTTCAGTGATTGTTGGCTCGTCGTAGGTGTCTTCAATATCGGAAACTTCTTCGAGCATAGGGTTTGATTCGATTTCTTGGCGGATTTCCTGCTCAAATTGCAATACGGACATTTGCAGCAATTTCAAATACTGAATTTGCTGCGGTGTAAGCGTCTGAGAAAGAGTCGTTTTTAAATCAATCGATAATTTCATAAATCCACATTAGTTTAAACATTTCGTCAAGCATCGATATAAATTAACGAATTTGCTTTAATAATTATTTTTACACAGATTGCAAAAGTTCAAAAATTCAAGGAGTTGTTGCTCTCCAAAGTAACGCTTCAATGGTTCTTTAAGAAAATCAAGCAGATGCAATTTCAATTGTCTCCCATTTTGAACGGCTGGTTCGCATTCCTCAATATTTTCGTAATACATATAACCACCACCAAAATTCCCAATCCGAATAGGGAAGAGATGGCAGGAAAGAGGCTTTTTAAAGCTGGTTCTACCTTCGCTATAAGCTTTTTCCAAAGCACATAAAGCAATACTACCTTCGTAATAGACAAAAACGCAGTCGCGCTTGTTTATGCAAACAGTTGTGTATTTCCCAGGTTTTCCAGTGTAGAAACCGTCGTTATCAAGCACTTTCAGCGAACGTGCAGGAAGATATTTTTTTGCTTCGTCTAAGCATTTTTCAATTTCGGCAATTTCACTATCAAGGAGCGGAGCACCTAACTCACCAGGGAAAGTGCAGCAAGCACCTTTGCATTTTCTTAGGTCGCAAACAAAATAGGAGTGTAGAATATTCTCATCTATTAGCAAATCGTTAAATTGATACATACACAGCCTATTAAATTTAAGAAATAAATGTAAATATAATTAAAAACACATCTAATATCAAATTACTTATTTTTAATGAATTACGATTAATTGTTGAATTGTTTTTTAATGAAAATTTAAGTTTTCCGATATAAATTAAAGACAAAAATAAGACATTTTCAGAATAAAATTTTAACAAGTAGTTTTTTAAATTATTACAAATAAATCTCTTAGAATTACAAATACTTATCAAATGATTTATGAATATTTGTAAATTATTAAAAAAACATTAAAAATACTTTTTGGATATTTTCGATTTATTATTAAATTATTTTAGTAATTAATTATGAATTGAAAATTAATAAATTATGTAAAACAAATTGAGGGTAACATTATTGAAAATTTCATTTACATTATTAATAATAAAAGAGGCAAAAAATGAGAATTTTAGTTGTTGAAGATGAAAGAAAAGTAGCGAATTTTATCAAGCATGGTCTTGAAGAAGAACGCTACATTGTTGAAGTAGCTGGTGATGGCGTTGCTGCAATTGAAATGGCGATGAATAACCATTTTGATGCAATTTTGCTCGACGTTATGCTACCTGGTAAAGATGGCTTTACAGTGCTTAAAGAGTTACGCGATAGCGGTGTTTCTATACCTGTTCTTATGTTGACAGCTCGTGGTACAACAGAAGACCGTGTAACAGGGCTTGATCTCGGTGCAGACGATTATCTGCCAAAGCCATTCAGCTTCGAAGAGCTCGCAGCTCGCTTACGTTCAATATTACGTCGTAGTAGCCCAGAAAAATCCACAAAATTACGTTGCGGTGAACTTGTTCTCGATACTGTCTCGCATCTTGCTTATCGTGCAGGACGCGAAATTGAGCTTACAACAAAAGAATATGCTCTTTTGGAATACTTGATGCGTAACAAAAATCGGATACTCAGCCGTTCGACTATTACACAACACGTTTGGAAGCATAATTTCGACCCTGAGTCGAATATCATTGATGTTTACATAAAACGTTTACGCTCAAAAATCGAGAAAGACGACGGCAAACCACTTATTCAAAGCATTCGTGGTGTTGGTTATCGAATGCGTGAAGCAAATCCCGAAGATTAAAAAATTATACGTATCTTTAATTTCATTAAAAATGCCACACTCGCATAGTGTGGCATTTTTTATAAGACAATTAAATCAAGATAGCCTCATATAAAGTCCCGTCTTATAGAAATTTTAATTTTGAAGCGCAGGCTGAATTTATGCTTCTACTTCTGCTTTGTTCTGCTTAACAGGTAAAGAGAAGGCAAATGATGAACCCTTACCGAGCGTGCTTTTCACCCAAACGCGTCCATTGTGAGCATCTATAAGCTTGCGAACAATCCACAGCCCAAGTCCCGTAGATGTCTCGTTGCCGGTTGGCTGGGCGCTAAGCTTTGCGCCGCGCTGGAATGCTTTTTTTATGTCCTCCTCCGTAAGCCCAAGCCCATTATCGTTTACTTCTACAATAACACTTTTGTTTTCAAGGTATGTTCGAATATGGACTTTGCCACCATTTTGTGTAAATTTTATTGCATTGGAAACCAAATTATCAACAACTTCATCTATCTTTTGTGGATCAAGTTCGACATCGGGAAGATTTTTTGCAACTTCGTAAGTCATCTCAATGTTTTTATTTTTTGCGGCAACGTAATTTCTATTTACAACATCTCTGACGATGTTCTCAATTTGAACAGGCTCTAAGTTTAGCTCGAGCCGAGTTGTTTCGAGAGCCAATATTTTGGTAACTTCTTGCGAAAGGCTGACAATACGAGCTGTCGTTTCGGCAATATCGTCGATAATTTCTTGTTTTTCCACAGCTGAAAGATCATAAGAGCGAAGCAGATCTACAAGGCTTTTGATCAAAGCGGCTGGATTTTTAATATCGTGAATTATAAGCGCAAATAATTCATCTTTCTGTGCTTGCAATTTTTCGAGCTCTTCCTTGGAGTTGGAAAGCTGATTTAGACGTTCTTGCAGTTCGTTATTTTGGCGACGCATCTCGCTTGCGCGTGCTTGGAGTGCATCTATTTGTCCACGCAAAGCTGAAATTTCAGCTCTTAGATTACTATTTTCGGACATTATCTGATTATATTCATCTTTTGTTATAACTATGCTTTCAATATCACCCATTTTTTCACCTTTATATTTATTTTTATTGATTATCAAATAAATTATAAGAACTAATATACCAATCACAAGACCAAAAACAATACCAAAAATAAGGGAAACTCTATCGAATGAAAAAGCCTCTTTTTCTTGCTTTTCGGGCACCAGCTTTTCCAGCTTTTCTATGTGGGCATTTGCTTGTGCAAGTTTTTGCGTTAGCGCAGCTTCGCGATTGTTTACACGAAATTGCACGCTGCTTGTTTTGGCAATCCATCGACCGTTAAGATCGAAACCACCTGCAAAAAATGTATAGTTGTCTTCTTGCAAATTAGAATATTGAACAGAATTTACACCGGTAACTCTGAAATTTGAGTCTACGTTGTTACGTAAGACAACCCTGTAGTAGAACGAATTGCTTGCATTTTTTGGAATGTCTTTTATTTCATACCGAAAATAAATTGTGTCGCTCTGGGTTATAATAATTTCTTCGGTCTTTGCTAAATCAATTTGTTTGCTATTCACTTTAACTTCCAAAATTTCGCAAACAGGTTGCTGAGCAAGCAATGCCAATGGTAGAAGTAAATTTACATAAAATAAAATATAGAATAGATTTCTTTTCACTTTCATATAACTCATTTTTTAAAAATAATGTTGCAAAAAGCAAGCCAAACAACTGCAAATTAAATTAATAGAATAAAAAAATAGCAATTTTATTGTTAAAAATTACTTATATAAAAATTTTTAATCTAATTTTAATTTTTCTTTTTTGAACGAAGTGCGTTAGCGCTTACGGTAAAGTCGAATTTATTAAAAAAATCTTTTCCACATTCATTAATTTTTTTTTCTGTAAGGAAACCAATCATTGCAGCATTGTCCATACAAAGGCTCATTTCAGGTGCAAAAGTCTGCAAATTGTGTTTAGCAGCTTGAATTTGTAGTTGTTCACGTAATTGAGAATTTGCAGAGACACCGCCAGAAACGACAATATATTTAGCACCAAACTGCAAGGCAGCACGAATGCTTTTGCTAACAAGCACATCAACTATTGCTGATTGGGCAGATGCGGCTATATCATTCAGCAAATTACTCGGCACACCACCTGGAAAATTCTTATATACAAAATTTTTTACAGAAGTTTTTAGCCCGGAAAAGCTAAAATCATAATCTCCTGAATGCATCATTGAACGAGGGAAAGAGTAAGCAAGCGGATCGCCATTTTTAGCTAACTTGTCTATTTCAGGACCGCCAGGATAGCCTAATCCAAGGAGCTTTGCTATTTTATCGAAAGCCTCCCCGGCAGCATCATCGCGTGTAAGCCCGACGATATCGTATTCGTTAAACGAGCGTACGTAAAAAATCGCTGTGTGCCCTCCACTTACAAGCAAATTAATAAAAGGAAATTCGCACACACTGTTGTTTATCAAGCCCGAATAAATGTGTCCTTCTATGTGATTTATCGGGACAATGGGCAAATTGTATTTTAAAGCAAAGCCTTTCGCAAAATTTGCCCCTACAACAAGCGAACCGATTAACCCAGGTTGCGTTGTTACACCAATTGCATCGATATCGTATGGAGTTGAATCAGCCTTTTGCAATGCTATTGCTGTAATTTCGCTTATTGATTGAAGGTGCGCTCGTGAGGCAAGCTCTGGAACCACTCCACCATATTTTCTGTGAAAATATTGTGATGAGATAATATTACTTAGTATTTTTGAGTTCTCTACTACAGAAACCGAAGTTTCGTCGCAGCTCGATTCGAATGCTAAAATCTTCATTTTATCTTAAGTCAATAACTTCAACGTCCTTAGGTATTTTGAAAGTGAAATGATTTTTGTCGAATTTTGGATTTATTCGGAAGTCCCAGATTGCCCATTTTTCTTCAACTTTGTTCTTAAAAATGGATATGGAAACAATTTCACCTTGCGTATCAATCCATACTTTTATTTTGTTGAATTCGCTTATTTCCTTTGGCTCAAGTGTTAGAATTGTAAACGATGTACCACGTGATGAACTTTCTTTTTTCAATTCCACAGGATTAAGCTGGGAAATAAGTGTAAAGAAAAAATTTTCGAGCGAATTTGTATGCACGTTGCTATCAAAATTGCTAATGATTACGTTCTTTTCCTCCGATGAATAGTTCCAAAGTGTTTTGCCGTTACAAGTAAGAGTTCTATCCCCTAAATGCAATATATATTTATTTCCTTTTTGGGCTTCGAGTTTGCCTTCAATATTAGCGTTACTAAGCGATTTAAATTTAAGGGAAATCGATGTTAAATTCCCATATTTTTTTAGTAATGAATTATATACTTGATCTTTATCTTGTGCAAATATACTTGCAAATGCAAGAAGAAAAATTAATATTTTTAATCTCATATTATCATTCCTATTTAATTTTTGCTGTTACTGGTCCGCGTGTTCCGCTATAGGATACTAAATCAGCACTGACAAAACCGATTAAAATACGTGTGGCAACTTTGACAGGAATTTTTCTGTCGTCGTCAGTAAGCCAGATAAATATGCTTCCTTCGCTTTTGAACAAACCACCTTTAACTACTAAGGGTTCAATAACAATACAGCGAAAAGTTCCGGCTTCGACATCTATTGTTTCTCTGCGGTGAATTTTTACTCCAAGTGTGTATGTTGTGTCTTTGTAGAAATTTTTCAAATAAAAGATATGCCCATCTGGTAATGATTTGAGATCCATTGTTCGCGTGTAGTAAAACGCCGAAACAATATCATGAACATATTCGGGCACTTTATAAATTTTGTCCTTCACTTGAGCTGTGTTGTTAACTTGGTCGAAAATAGCTCGTGCATCTCTTTTGTAATTACCCTCACGAATGCTTTGCTCGAATTCCCAGGGGAAAATACCAGCAACATCCAGAACCGTACGGTAACGATCTCGCACTTTGTATAGCATCTCCAGGCTTGGCAACGAACGCACCTCAAAACGAACATCATAGCATTCTCGCCCGTTTCGATAAACTGGATTGGGTTGAATATGGAAGTAGCCTGTGCCTGCTGTTATAAATTTATAACCAACTTTATAATTTAATTTCTCATTGTAGCCGAATGCATCATTTTGTACGTATCTTAATGTTTTGGTTTGCGACTGCTGAAAAGCTGCATAGAGATTTCTTACATTATTATCAAGCGAAGACAACACCACAAAAAACAACGTTATTATAGAAGCAATTGCAAAAATTTTTATAACTTTTTTTATGTTCAACATTTTATCTCCATATCGTTCACGTTCACTTTTAGTATATACGAAATTTTTATAATTTTGTTAATCAAAATAGCATATTATGGTCTATTCGGAAATTGCCCTGGATTACATTGAACGAAAAGACGATCTAGTGTAAGTGATATGGCATTTTTGTGGCGATCGGCATCGTTCTTTGCTGGTGGAGTAAAGCTAATTTTACCTTTTTCGTTCTTGTATATACCACTAGAATACCATACAGTTTTATCCATTTTGCTATAACGAATACGTATTTGATCTGCTTCGACCGTTCTATCATTAACCGAGCCGATAAGTTTATAATTTTTTTGCAAAACAATAAGGCAGTTTTCTTTTGTAGTATCCAATTCAGCAACAAAAAAGCCCTCCAATTGAGATAAATTAATAGCTTTCTCGTAAAAATCTTTTATTTCAAGGTCGCACGGGAAAGAACGCATCTGGGGAGCTCTTTCATAAATACTCTTGCATGATGCAAGTAGCACAAACAATATAAAAAACAAGTATTTTTTCATATCACAAACTTACGAAAATTCAACAACTTTTGATTTACTTATTATTTCATATAACTTTAAAAAATCATCGAGCGAAAGCTGTTCTGCTCTTTTCGATAAATAATTTAAATTTTGTTCCTTTAAATCATATTCAAGTTTTTGTATATCTATTTTTTTTAAATTCAGATAATTCTGAATTGCATTTTTAAGCATTTTCCTTCTTGTGGAAAAGCAAGCTCTCACAAGTTCCATAATTTCATTATATTTCGTCTTGTACTTTTGATTTTCATAAAAATCTAATACCAATACTGAAGAAGTTACCTTCGGTGCTGGAAAGAACGATCCTGCTGAAATATCAAAAGCAATACGTGGAACAGCAACAAGCCGAGCCGCAACTGATGTTATTCCATAAGTTTTCGTACCTTCACTTGATGCTACTCGCTGTGCAACTTCCTTCTGAACAGTCAGAACGGCTTTTTCTATATAATTTGCGTTTTCGAACAATCGGAAGAATATTTCTGTCGATATGTTGTAAGGAATGTTTCCGATTACTTGAATTCTGTCAGAGTAACTTTGTGCAAAATCCGCAAAATCAAATTTCAAAATATCGGTGTTAATTATCTTTAGTTTATTTGCAAATTTATCTCTTAAAAATTCAACAGCACGCTTGTCAATTTCAACTGCAGCAAAATTCTTTGAGCGTTCAACAAGAAACTCCGTCAGCACTCCCATACCAGGACCTATTTCCAGAACAGTTTCGCTCGAAATGTCTCCGAGCAAATCGACTATGCGAGCGGCAATAGTTTTGTTTGTGAGAAAATTTTGCCCGAGCGACTTTTGTGGAGCTATTTTTTTCATTTATTTAGCATTTTGTGAAGTTCTTGCCAGGTTTCTTCAATTGCAATGGATACAACTTTTGTATCGCTTATGGTAGTGATAAAACTTGTATCGCCCGACCAGCGAGGCACAACGTGAAAATGAATATGATCAGGCACTCCCGCTCCAGATGATTTCCCAATGTTCGCACCAATATTAAATCCGTGTGGTGAATACATTTGCTTCAAAGCGGCAACACATTCCTGTATCAGATTAAATATATCGGACATTTCATTTGTTGTTAGCTCACACAAGTCCCCTATGTGCCTGTATGGTGCAATCAATGTATGTCCATTATTGTATGGATAAAGATTTAGTACCGCAAAACAGTTTGCCCGCCGTGCAACAACATATGTCTCTCTATCAGGTTTTTCTCCACTTGCTGCAACACACAAAAAACATTCCTCTTTGCTTTTTTCAACTTCATTTTTGAATGTACCTATGTATTTACTTCGCCAAGGAGACCAAAGTGTTTCCATTTTTTAATTCCTTTTTATGCAAATATATCTAATTTTCAAATAAAAGGAAACTGCTAATGAAAAAATAAAATAAAAACCGCTTGCTAATAGCAAATTTATCAAGTAGCAAGCGGCTTTTTAATTTAAAATTATCTTACAACACTTAATTTGCGAACTGTCGATGAACCTTCATTTGTTGAAATTATAACATAGTATATCCCAACTTGCAATTTCGATGTGTTTATAGTTACAATATCGTACTGAGATGAAATATCAACAGTGTTTGAATAAATTTTTTCGCCCGAAATATTCATTATGCTGATTGTAATTTTGCTTAAATCGTGATTGCGTAATTCAAATGAGGCAAATTCATTAGCAGGATTAGGGAAAAGCTCACCAATTTCCCTTTCAATTACATTTTCGGAAATTGAAGTATAATTATAAACAAACTTATATGTACCTTGTGGAGCAACAATAGGTTTTGTCATTGTTTTCCCGTTGTTAGCTACTGCTGAAATGTAATATTCAATAGTATCGTTTTGTGATAAATTTTCAGCTGGAATAAAACCTTGAAATAAAATATCTTCTGTATTTTGGAGAATTAATTCATTGAAAGAAGTTTCATTAGTTTTTTTCCATAATACTTTTGCAGATTTAATTCCGCTGTGGTTATAAATTTCGGCGTTTATTTTGAACCCTTTATCTGATAAATCACTCATTTCAATAGGATAATGGAAAATACGTAATGGATTTTCTGCAGGAATTTGCTTTGTTATGCAATGAATTGCACCACCAGAGCCATCAAATGGGCGAACGTCTATTGGAACAATGTTATATCCGGGATATGCTTCTTTAAGAGCTTTCATAGCTTCGTCGTAACCTTCTTTATAGCCATTTCCATTTGAATAAAATACAGGCTGAATTATTGTTTTGTTGACAAACAGATGATTCGAATATGTTCTTGTGTAACGCTGGTAATCTTTCGAGCTGGAATACCAACTCCCATTATCTTTACGTGGAAGAGGTATATTACGGCTCATATACTTTTTGCCATTTCTTGAACTAAGTGAAAGCAAAGTATCAATATTTCTTTTAGATATTTTCGCATCGAAAAAGTTTGCAAGTTCATTAGGATATTTTGTGAACACAAAAGTGTTTTCATCGTAAAAATCTGCATATAAATCAATATGCCCAGTTCCACCATCGTATTGAAGCTTATCGAGTATTTTTATATTCTTTAAGTTAAAAAGATACACAAGGCTATCACGTACTTGTGAAAGTGTAAGTATTGGTTTTTCTTCCACACTAAATCCGAGCGGGCTTTGCTCGTCAAGATAAAATCTTCCTTCACCATCAGCATTTTCATCTATTATGGCATTAGTTGTAAATAAACTGCCATCGCCATCAACCAAAATATTGCCACCTTCGAACTCAATAGTAGTTGTATAAATAGGAATACCGAGCTCATTAGCCAATTTTTGCGGTATTTGGTCGTCGAGTGGGCGCCCACCGTAATACTCAAAGTCCAAAAATGCTATGCTATCTTGTTTTCCATAATAAAAAGCAACAGGACCACAATCACGATACCAAAATGAATTTCCCGAATAAACAAAAAATCTGTAATTATAAAGAGGTTTTCCAACTTTTTGCATATAATTTAAAATTTCTGTTGTGTCTTCTGCAGCCCAAACGTTAATCCAAACCTGAGCTTCTTTTTGTATTGCATCAGCAAGCTGAGCATAGATCATAGCATACTCGCTATCATCGAATACATCCGGAATATTTACCACATCAATTAATTTGTATTGCTGGTTAGCAAAATCATAATAAAGTGCTTTTCCCTCGAAAAGTTGTTCGAGTGGATATTGTATTTTCTGCTCTTTATCAAATGAATAATATGGCCAACCTATAAGTATTGCTTGCACTTCTTCAAATTCCGCAGGGAAACGCCTATCTTCTGGTAATTCTGAAAGTAAATTCCTTTGTATGCTGCAGGTTTGGTCTTTTTTAAAGATAACTCGATTTTTAGCAAGGTATTGCTTTAAATTTTCATCAATAGCTTTTTGTTTTTTGTAGTTAGAGAAAAACTTACGGAAATCTTCTTTTTTCAAGTTGCGGATGTTTTCTTTTATTTGTTCTTTATCAAGAGAAAAAGTTTGATTTGAAAAGAACAATATTCCAATTAAAATTAATAAAACATATTTTTTCATATAATTCCTTTAATGTTAGTTAATTTATATTTATAAATACACATAAAAACCATAATTTGTTACCTTAAATATTTATATTATTTTGATTATTTAACTTTTAAGTGTCATAATAATGAATGTTGAAATGTTAATAAAATTATGTTGACAAGAATTTAAATATAAACAAAACAATAACTTAAATTGCAATCATAATCGTTTAAAAAGTGTTGAAAAGAACAAAGTTTTAGACAATTTTCGAACAAAAAAGTTTAATGAAGTAGAAAAATAATTATTTGACTAAATAATTTTGTTCAAAATTTCGTTTTATTAACAAAATGAATAAGTAATGTTAAAAAAATGTTAATAAGTTTTTTATAAAATTTAAAAAAAATTGTAAGTAAAGTAAAATGAGTAAATTATGAAAATAGCAGTTGCATCAGACCACGCAGGATTTAATTATAAGAAAGAACTTTCTGCATATTTAAAGGAACTTGGGCATCAGGTTCTGGACTTTGGAACATTTTCAGAAGAATCAGTTGATTATCCCGATTATGCTTTTCCGGCAGCCGAAGCTGTTGCAGGTGGGATAGCAGATTTTGGTATTTTAATTTGCGGAACAGGTATCGGAATGGCTATAACAGCAAATAAGATTGTAGGTATTAGAGCTGCGAATTGCACATCAACAGAAATGGCAGAAATGGCTCGACGCCATAATAATGCAAATGTTCTCACATTGGGAGCACGCATAACTGATATTGAGATTGCCAAAAAAATAATAAAGGTATTTCTCGATACTGAATTTGAAGGAGGACGCCATATGATTAGAATTGAGAAGATACATTCTA
>DAIPLL010000143.1:0-3460 GCA_036769265.1 Kapaibacterium sp. (SeqCode) | reverse complement strand
TTTAAAGACTATCGTTTGCGTAATCCATATCCTATTTCTCTTGAATTTAAAACTTATTGCATTGGAGAAATCATCTCAATAAATAGCATATCCCCAAAAAGAGCTTCATTTATTTTTGAAGGCAATATCTATTCTCCTGCTCTTCCAATGATGAAAAACCAGCGTGTTTTAGTGAAATATTATACTGATAAATTTAATTTTTTTGCAGGTGATGAAATTAAATTTTATGGGAAAATCCGATTGCCAAAATTAAAAACATTACCAAATGAATTTGATGAAGAAATTTACTATGCTGGGCTTAATATTCAATGGATTGCCTATCCAAAGAGTATAACTTTATTAGAGAGAAAATTTAACATTTATTATACAAGGGATATTATTCGTCGTAAATTTTTTAAAATATCACAAGACTTATTTTCTTTCGGGCAATCCAGTATTGTCAATGCAATAATTTTGGGCGACAAAAGCTCAATTTCACCTGAAACAAAGAAAATTTATGCTTATTCTGGAACGGCACATGTCCTTGCTCTTAGTGGGCTTCATGTTGGGCTGATTGCATTTGTATTATATTTATTCATCGGTTTTTTAAAAAATAAACACATAAAATTTATTTTGTTTGTTATTGCGTTGATTTCTTATAATTTTTTGGTTGAATTCCAGCCGTCAGCAATTCGAGCAAGTGCTATGGCAATACTTATTACTTGTGCTCAATACTATCAGAAGCAATATAATTTATTGAATGTTGCAAGTTTTGTATTTTTAATCTCACTCATGCTTGAGCCTTACTTACTTCATTCAGTGAGTTTTCAAATGTCGGCACTTGCAATACTCGGGATAGCAATTTTTTTCGAACCTTTTAGAAGTTTCTTCAATCTAATTATACCCGTAAAGTCCAAATTATTAGAATTCATAAAAAATAGTCTTGCAGTAACCTTTGCTGCATCATCTATTCTTACTCCTCTTGTTGCATATTATTTTAAAACATTTTCTTTAATCTCATTTATTGCAAATTTATTCGTTATTCCAATCTTTACTATAGCTTTGTTTAGTTCATTTAATGCAATTGCTCTATATTTTATTTATTTTCCAATAGCTGAAATTTATGCTGAACTTTCTACATTCTTGTTCCTCATTTCAAACAAAATAAATCAAGCTTTAATATCTATCCCCTATTCTTTTTTAGCTGGGGATGCAACTTTATATTTTTCAATTATTTTTAGTACGCTTACTATCTATATTTTCTCATCAAGTAGCAAAAAATTGCTGCTTTCCAGATTGATTTTTTCTGTAATAATGTTCCTAATTTTGCATAATAGTAATTATGAGAAAAAAGATGAAATTGTAAGAAAAGTTGTTTATCCAAGAGATCAGCTTGTTGCTACAATTTGTAATTATAATGATAGCACACTTTTTGTTTATTTGGCTGATCGGAAGCCCGCACAATATCCAAAAACAGATTACTATCTTGTGGATTACCTTTCAAGCTTAGAGAAGCATCTTATCATAGCAGTCAATGGGAATGCTGGTATCAATACTGCTAACAAACTGAAAAAGATTAGAAAATTTGAATATATTGAACTAACACCAAAAGTACAACAAGCTCTTGAAGAAAAACTTTTTCCTCATACTTATGTCTCACAAATAATTGAAGTGATCGATGAAAATTAACATATTGAAGCCAACAATATTTCAGAATTACAATGTAATTGCAGGTGCTACAGAAACAAACTATCATTTGTTTGCGAAAGGATTTTCGATATTCCCAGCTGAAATTTACAATGAAGACGAAGTTGAGTACTTTAGAATGATATTAGCAAATAATTTAAATTTAAGACGAGAAAATCTTATATTTCAAAAGCAGGTTCATAAGGATGAAATACGAATAATAACAAAGGAAAATAAATTTCTAATAGAAGATTCAGATGGTATGATCACTAATTTCAAGAAGACAGGTTTGAATGTAACAATTGCAGTTTGTGCGGGTGTGCTGTTATATGACAAAGTAAATCAAGCTGTTGGTGCTTTCCATTCGGGTTGGCGTGGAACACAACTTAATATCATCTCAAAAGGTATTCGGAAAATGATTGAAGTTTTCAACTCAGAACCGACAAACTTATTGGTGTGGGTATCACCTTGTGCAAGCCAGAAAAATTATGAAGTTGGGATTGATGTAGCAAGTTTTTTCTCAGAAAAATATTTAATTCAAAAAGCTAAGGATAAGTTTTTGCTCGATATTAGAGGTTGTATTCGGGATCAGCTGATTAACGAAGGAGTTAAGGAGAAAAACATTGAAATATCAGATATTTGCACTATTGAAGACAAACGCTTTCACTCTTACAGAAGAGACCGAAGTCTCTCTGCAAGAATGTCTGCATTTATTGGAATGCTTGAATAATTAGTAGCTAACTAAATAGTGAACCGCCTCAATAACATCTTTTACATTTAGCAAAATCTCGTTTTCATAAGATTTAGCAAAACCGACAGGGGTGTTTTTCGAGCCAATACGTTTAACCGGCGCGTCCAAAAAATTGAACATTTCTTCAGCTATTGTTGAAGCAACTTCTCCACCAAATCCACCAAAAACTTTGTCCTCGTGAGCAATTAAAACACGCCCTGTTTTTCTAACTGAATTGAATACAGTTTCCTTATCCCAGGGTGATAGCGAGCGAAGATCAATTATTTCTGGGGAAATTCCTTCTTTTTCGAGTTCACGTGCAGCATTTAAGCAAATGTGAGTTGCATTTCCATAAGTTACAATTGTTAATGAATCGCCTGCGCGACGAATTCTTGCTTTACCAAATGGAACAAGGAAATTCTCATTTGGGAAATGGGCATAAGCCCCTTTGTAATTATATAAGAATTTTGGTTCAAGGAAAACTGTAACACCTTCGGAGCGAATTGCATTTCGCAAAAGACCAGCAGCATCATCAGCAAATGAAGGACATACGACACGGATACCTGGTAAGGTTGTAAAGGTTGCTTCTAAATTTTGTGAGTGATACAGACCACCTAGAATATATCCACCACTTGCAAGTCGAATAACAACGTTTGGTGCAAATTGACCTTTCGTTCGCCAATAGTCGTGTGAGCATTCAACTAATTGCTCCATTGCGGGCCAAAAGTAGTCTGCAAATTCGGCACCTTCAACTACAACACGAGCTTCTTTGTCGAATCTTGAGAATCCGTTTGCAGTACCAACTATGCAATCTTCTGCAATTGGTGCATTGAATACTCTATCTTTACCAAACTCTTGTGGCGTACCTTTGACAACATTGAATACGCCGCCTTTACCAACATCTTGTCCCCAAAGGTAAGTTTTTGGATTACGGCGGAACTCTTCTTTAAGTGTAAGATTAATTGCTTCGATAAAACTAACAGGAGTAGAATTTAGATCTATATATTTATTTACATCAAGCTCATCTTTAAAATATGGTTCAGGAATAACGAATTCGTTATAGAG
>DAIPLL010000024.1:0-14144 GCA_036769265.1 Kapaibacterium sp. (SeqCode) | reverse complement strand
ACAACAGTGCCGATATCGCGACCGTCCATAACAACACCACCATTTTGCCCGATTTGCCGCTGCTCGGCTACAAGTTTCTCACGAACACACTTCATAGCACTCACAGGAGAGACCCATCGAGTAACTTCGGGCCGGCGAATAGCATCGGAAACATCTTCACCGTTGAGAATTGTGCGTTGCCCATTGGGAGATGGATGGAGCTCAATTTTTAGCACATCCAAAATTTTGCATATTTCATCCTCGTTATCTGCAATTCCACGACGAAGAGCTTCAAGTGTAATAGCTCGATACATTGCACCTGTATCAATATAGATATAACCTAAACGTTCTGCTACGATTTTAGCAGACGAACTTTTACCTGAGCCAGCAGGACCATCAATTGCAATAATAATTTTTTTCATAGACTACATTTCTTTAATACATTCAAAAACATTCAAATAATTTGAAAAATCATCGAACAAAGCATCAGGTTTGAAAAGAGAAAGTTCTTTTGCTGTAGCAGTACCTGTGGCAACAGCAATTGCTTTCATACTGTTGGATTTTGCGGCTTGTATGTCTCTGAAAGTATCGCCAATTATAATTGTATTTTCTTGCGGATAATTTTCACTTATTATTTTCATATTTTTTGCTTGATTAATGGCAATAATCGGGAGATGGGCTCTATTAGGGCTATCATCACCGAAGCCGCCAAAGTGAAAATATGTTTCGAGCTTGACGATTGAAAGCTTCAAATATGCGTTTCTGCGAAAATTACCTGTTACAAGCCCGATAGCGAACTGATTATCGCCATAAATTAAATCAATTAGATTACTTATACCAGGCAAAAGTTCAATTTTATCGAATGAAAGCTTTTGCTCAAATTTTTGATAAATTAAGTCCCAAAGCTGTTGAATTGAAAATCTGTTTTTAATATTATGAAGTTTTAGAATATCGTGTATAATTTGCAGATCCGTTTTACCGTGAAAAGAAGGAACATCTTGAGATATATCAACATTAAATAACTCGCCAAAAGTATCGACGAAAATACTTTTGGCGAGGTGTGGTTCGACATTTAAGATAGTTCCATCTATATCAAAAAGAACTAATTTTTTCATTAATCATTAAAACGGAACGTCGTCATCGGAGGAGCTTGTATCGTAATCGCCCTCTTCGTAACTATCTTTTTCACTTGCATCATTTGAATTGCTTTTGCGGCTACCGAGCGAAATTACAGTATTAGCAATAACTTCTGTAACGTGCCGAGTAACGCCATCTTTGCCTTCGTAGCTGCGATGTTTGATTTTCCCTTCGACATAAACTTTTGTGCCTTTGCGGAAATTTTCAGCAACTTGTACGGCTAAATTATCCCAACAAACAACGGTATGCCAGTCTGTAATTTCTTTCCATTCGCCGTTGTTGTCCTTGTAAGCTTCCGAGGTTGCCATACGAAAACTGCAAACGTTACGTCCGCCTGGAGTGGAGCGTAATTCGGGATCTTGCCCAATATTGCCAACTAAAGTGGCACGGTTGATACTTCTTGCCATATACACTACCTTAATCATAAAAAGAAAAATATGTAATTAACAAATCAACGAAATTTTTTTGAAATATCAAAATATTAATTGAAAACCTAAGCCTGAATAATTTAAATTTTTATCATAAAACATACCGTGTTCGTTCCAACCTTGATGATTGTATAAATAAAAGCCAATGCCTGTTTTCATTGTGGACTTAAAGATAACGCCCAGCTGACCAGTGGCATTAAGTTTAGTGATCTTTTTTATTCTGCTGATTTTATAATCATATCCGTAGGATAAATATAAATTGCGCCAAAACTTGTATTCTCCATCAAATCCAAATTGTGGGACCCATTTCCCCAAGTTTTTTGGCAAGGTTGAGAAAATATAAGTTGTTCCCAAATAGAAACGAACGTTTTTATAGCGAACGGCACCAACTGCATCAATGAACTCACGGCTATAGCTGAATGGACGCTGCAAAAGCACGCTATCGTTTGCGTAGCCATCGACAAGGTGTGCAGAAATATGTGCAAGACGAACACGCCACTCGAAAGGCAAACCGTAAAGATATGTTTTGCCTGATGCATTTGCCCCAAAGAAGTAGTCGCTCGCCTCCACTGGGAACTTGAAATGCCCGGCTGAACGCAAACGTGTGTATGTGAAGAAATCACCCCCTAAGCGAATTTCATTGCTATCGGTTTTGTGCAGTGTAGAAAGATCAATTGAATTGCCAATATCCAAACGAAGTCTATCATCATTGATGTTGTAAATTGTGCCGACACGGCTTTCGAATGTGTTGCCAACAAGCGGCTTAAATAATAGCGGCTCAATAGCATAAGCTGAGTATGTTGCCATGACCAAAAATAATAACAAAATCCTTTTCATCCTATTCCAAGATATAATTTAACAAATAGCTAATGACGCAGATTTCAAGTCTGTTATTTTATAAGTGTAAATTTTTAATCAAAATTTTCGTCATAATATGAAACTTTAATGAGCATTTAACGTTTTTATTCTGTTGTAAAATTACTTAAATGATAAAATGAAATTATTAATTGCAATTTTCACGATTGTTTTTGCCATATCGTTTGAGACATATGCTAATCTGAATGCACCGAATACTGCTTCGATTGCAGGTTTTGTGCGTGATGATAAAAGCAAAGAAACGCTTATTTCGGCAACAGTTATGCTAAAAAATACAAAATTTGGCACACGTACAAACAAAAATGGGTTTTACAGCATAACCAATATTCCACCGGGCGAGTATGTACTTGTTGTTTCGTTTCTTGGCTACGAAAAGTTTGAGGCGAAAATTAAGTTGAAAGCAAATGAAGAATTAAGACGTGATATTTCACTGAGGCAGTCAGCTATAAAAAAAGAGGACATAATTATCGAAGCAAATCGAGAAGTGGAACAGCGTCAGGTGATGATAAGTAAAGTAAACATTCCAGTGGAAACAATCAAGGAAATACGTATAGGTGGCGAGTCTGATATATTTCGGACGCTACAATTTTTGCCGGGTGTGCTGACTTCTTCGCAAATTTCGAGTGGCTTGTTTGTGCGAGGTGGTTCGCCTGATCAGAATTTGGTTTTGCTTGATGGCTCGACGGTATATAATCCGACGCATCTATTTGGGTTTATATCAACTTTCAATACAGATGCAATCAAAGATGTGGAGCTAATCAAGGGGGGATTCGAGCCACAATACGGTGGACGGCTTTCCGCAGTGCTGAATATTACACAAAAAGACGGCGACCGCAGCCAAATGCAAGGGCTTGCATCTGTTGGAGCAATTTCCTCGCGTGCAACTGTGGAGGGTCCGCTCGGCAATGGCTCGTGGTTCATAGGTGGACGTCGCACTTACTTTGAACTTGTCAAAAGCTTAATTGATAACAATCCCGAGCAACCGATACCTGACTTTAATTTTTATGATGTAAATGCAAAAATCACCCAAGATTTTGGAGATAATGATAAACTTTCGCTTAGCGGTTTTCTAAGCAAAGACAATTTGATGGTATCAACTTTTGGTATAGATATGGATTTATCGATTGGCAATCAAATGGCATCAGCAAATTGGACACATATTTTTTCGAACAACTTTTTTTCGAATTTAAATTTAAGTGCGAGTAAGTATTTTAATAATTTCACGGGAGATCAAACAGGTTACGAGTTTTTAATTGAAAATTCTATTGTAGATTATTCAGCCAAACTAAATTTTGAATGGTTTACGAATGAACGAATTACGCATAAATTTGGTTTTGAGGTGAACAACTACAATTTCCGATATTTGCAAAATTTCACAGGCGAAACTGATAGCACACAAGTTGGCTCATCGGCTGGCACAACAAATTTAAAAGTAAAAGATTACAATTATGCCGCTTATGCGCAGATAAATTACTCCCCGATTGAGCTTTTTTCGATACAAACTGGGATGAGAGCAAACTACTGGGACTTGCGTAGAGTAGTTCTTATTGATCCAAGGATTGCCTTGCGTTATCAGCTAACCGACAAGATAACTTTGAAAGCAGCTTGGGGTGTTTTCAGCCAAAATTTACGACTTGCAACGCAGCCTGATTTTTCATTTTTTGATACTTGGTTGCCGACTGATTCAACTGTTCCAGCAAGCCGTTCGCAACATTATATTTTTAGCATCGAGACAAGTCCATTCCCGAATTATGATTTGAACTTTGATGTGTATTATAAAAATTACAAAAACGTGAGCGAACTAAACCAAAATGCTCTTCAAGGTTCGAAAGTTCGCGATGTATTTTACATTGGTAATGCTTATTCTTATGGTGCAGAAATATTTTTGCAAAAAAGAGTTGGCAAGCTAACCGGATGGGCAGGCTATGCTCTCGGATTTATAAGAGCAAAATTTGATAGTATCAACAACGGTAGGGAATTTCGCCCAAAATACGATAGATTGCACGATTTCAAGGTAGTTTTGCAATACAATTTATCGGAGAAATGGGATATCGGTGCAACATTCACATTTCAATCGGGGCAATCGTACACGGGAGCGACTTCGCGTTTTCAATCGTACTTGCCAAATCAAACATACGGGCGTGGCAAGATTGTGCCATCTCAACGCTATGGGTTACGGCTTCCGCCATCTCACCAGCTTAATTTAAATGCGTCATATTCATTTTTAACTTTTGGGTTACAATCGAAATTGATTTTCGATATTTACAATGTATACAACAGACGAGATATTTGGTTCAGATTTTATAATGTACGTGAAGATGAAACTAAGGTGGAAGATGTTCGGCTAATACCGATTTTACCGACAATATCTTATGAAATTAAATTTTAGGTGATGCGATGAAAAAGATATTTATATTAGTCTTGCTTGTTATTCTTTCAGCTTGTGGGGATGACATACCAACTGATTATAAACCGGAAAATGTTTTAGAAGCGATATTGCTTGTAGGAGAGCCTATCCAAAACATTGCTGTTTTGCAAACTCAACCAGTAACGGCAAAATATAATCAATATAAAGCATTTATAAAAGATGCAGAAGTAAAGGTTATCGGGGATGGACAGATTTTTCCGTTAGTATTTAATTTCGATACTTTAAAGCCAGGTTATTTTTATCCCGACAAGAATTATCTTATCAAACCTGCAACTGAATATCGAGTTGAAGTGCGTCTTAAAGATGGAACACTGCTTACAGGCACAACAACAACACCGACAGAAATTTCGTGGCAAACACGTGTTAAAAAGCAATTGCAATATCCAAAAGATACGATTAATTTACCTCAGAGCGACACAATTTCATGGACTTGGGCTAACGGTTATGACTATTATATAATTGCTATTACTTGCCTTGACACACTTGAATACGGCAAATATTTAACACCACCAACGGCGGAGAAAAATAGGCGTGTTTACAATCCATTTATAAGAGATTTTAGATACAAGGAACAAAGCGGAAGTGGACTTCTGCCAGCAACAAAGACACGCATCGTGTGGTCTGCATTCAAATGGTTTGGTTTGCACGAAGTTGCAGTGATGGCGGCAGATTGGAATCTTGTTCGCTGGTATTTGCAAAATGTTGGAGTAAATGCAGTAAATCCATTGCTTGGGAGCGTCGAAGGTGGGATTGGAGTTGTTGGTTCGGCTTATGCAATAAGGGACACATTCTTTTTGTTAAAAAATCAACCTTAATTTGATAAAATCAAAATTTTTTGTAAGTTTGATTAACTTCATTATTCAAACATTATAAGGTTTATAGCTATGAGAAGATTGATTGCTTTTGCCATAACTTTACTGGCATTTAGTTTGGCTATTTATGCAGAGCCAAAATTGGAGATGGAGCCCGCAAATGAATATAACTGGGGGCAAGTCAACGCAAAAGATAATCCACTTAAAGCAACCGTAAAGATTCACAACAAAGGCGATAAAGAGCTTCATATTTTGAATGTAAAGCCTGGTTGTGGCTGCACAACAGCACCACTTGATAAAAAAATAATTCCACCGGGGGATTACGCAACATTGGATATTTCTTTAAATACGACTGGTTATTCGGACAACGTTATAAAAAGCATACTTATAGAGAGCAACGACCCTGAAAAAAAATCATTTTATTACTACATCAAAGCAAACGTTTTCCGTCCTGTTGTAGTTTTCCCACAGTATATACCATTTAACGAGCTAATTTATATGCAAGAAGCAAGCTCAAAGGTGGTATTAAAAAATAACACTGATAAACCGATAAAAATTACTGAAATTAAGACATCACCAGAAGATTTAAAAATTAACATAAAAGCAAATGACGTTCTCAAGCCAAAATCAGAAACACCGCTTGAAGTAAAATTCACACCAACGCAAGTTGGGGTTAACTCGCTAAGGGTAACGCTTACAACCGACAACCCAGACGAGCAAACCATAACAATAAACGGTTGGGGTAATGCAATTGATCCAAAAGCAGAGAAGAAGTAAGTTATGAGCAAAAACCGAAAGTTTGCAATTTGAGCAGGGGCGAAAATTTCGCCCCTAATTTTTTTGGAAAACTATATTTAGATTTTACTTAAATTAATAAGAATTATTTAACATTTTAAAATAATCATTAACCCATAATGTTGCTTTTTTGGCAGATTGAACTGGATCCTTGGTTTCGCTCAAAAAAATAGCAAAAGCTGAAGAAAAAGCACAGCCAGTGCCGTGAGAATATTTGAAAAAAAGTTTTCTTTTTTGCAAAAAATTCACCTGTCCATTGTAAATAACAGCCTCCTTGATGCATTTTTCATTTTCATTAAAGTGCCCACCTTTAACGATTATACCACAACAGAAATTTTTACTCAATAAAATTGCTTCTTCGGTAGCTTCTTCGAATGAACATAAATTTCGTTTTAAAAGCAACTCCAACTCGTATTTATTTGGTGTAATAAAAGAGCAATAGGGTAAAATAAGACTTTTGTATGTTTCGATTAATTCTTCAGACAAAAATTTTGTGCCATTTGAAGAAGCAAAAACTGTATCTACAATTTTAATTTTGTCATAAGATTTTTGCAAAAACTTTGAAACCGTATGAATTTGTGAATTGCTAACGATTACACCAACTTTGAGAACATTAAAAGAGAAATTAGAGTAAATAACGTTCAGTTGCGCATCCAAAATATCTGCGTCCGTAGGGAAAATATCAAATACTTTTTCAGAATTTTGAGTTGTAATAGCAGTAATAGCGCATAAGCACGCATAGCCGAGTTTTTCAGCAACTCTAATATCTTGAGTAATGCCGGCACCACCACTTGTGTCGCTTGCGGCAATAGTTAAGAAGAATTTCATACGACAGAATTATCGATTTTGATAGCACATAAATTACCACACATTGAGCAATAATCGGCATCATCGATTTTTACATCTTTCTTTGCGCGAGCTTTTTCGGGGTCAATACATAAAGAGAACATTGTCTCCCAATCTAAGTTTTTGCGAGCAACGGACATATCAATATCACGCTGACGAGCACCAGGAATGTTTTTAACGAGATTTGCCGAATGCGCGGCTATTTTACTTGCAATTACACCTTCTTTAACATCTTCGATGGTTGGCAAGGATAAATGCTCGGCAGGAGTTACATAGCAAAGGAAATCTGCACCTGCAACCGCAGCAATAGCTCCACCAATAGCTGCAACGATATGATCATAGCCTGGTGCTATGTCAGTAGTAAGTGGACCTAAGACATAAAATGGTGCATCCTTACAAACGGATTTCATTAATTTGACATTAGCTTCGATTTCGTCTAACAACATATGTCCGGGTCCTTCAACGATGACTTGCACACCTCGATTTCTTGCTTTTTCGACCAGCTCGCCTTGAATTAACAATTCGGCAATTTGAGCTCTATCCGTTGCGTCAGCATTAGCACCAGGACGAAGCCCATCGCCCAAGCTAATAGTAACATCATAGCGCTCGCAAATATCCAGCACTCGATCGAATTGTTCGTACAATGGGTTTTCAGCTTTATTTTTTGCCATCCAAGCACGAATAATAGAACCACCACGGCTTACAATTCCCATAATTCGGTGATCATTTTCGAGAAATGGCAGGCTCTTTTGAGTTATACCGCAGTGTAAAGTCATAAAATCAACACCTAACTTAGCTTGTTGCTCTATTTCATCGAAGACATCTTCGAAATCGAGCAATTCAATTTCATTAAGATCGTTTTTTAAAACTCTTGTGGCAACGGAATAAATTGGTACAGTGCCAATCATAACATTAGAATGAGAGATTATAGTTTTTAAAATTTCGCGCAAATTGCCACCAGTGGAGAGATCCATAACGGAATCGGCTCCATATTTTACAGCAATTTCAAGTTTTTTCAATTCTTCGTTTAAATTGCATCGCATTGGCGAAGTGCCAATATTTGCATTTATTTTTACACTTAGACCTTTACCGATACCACGCGGTCTAAATGTATGATTTATGTTTTTGGGTATTACAACAGTGCCTTTAGCAATTTCTTTGAGTAGCCATTCTAATGAAACGTTTTCATCTTTGGCTACGATTTCCATTTCTTTTGTTATAATGCCATTAATGGCTTGTTGAAGCTGTGTCATAGGAATCAATTTTTTGTTTAACAAATTTAATTTTTTCTTTCAATTCAACTTTTGTTTTCGCTTCCATAAAAAAGCGAACCATACAGATGTTTCTGGCTCCTGCGTTTAGCACTTCATCTAAGTTTTCAGGGAAAATCCCACCTATTGCAACAATTGGTATCATAGAGATTTTTAAAGCTTCTTTTAATAATTCTGTGCCGACAACTGGATCTGGTTTTTCTTTGGTTACTGTTGGGAAAATGGGTCCAAAGCCTACATAAGCAAGATTATATTTTTGCGATTCGGTTAGTTGTTGCAAATTATGTGTCGATAAGCCAATAGTGAGCTTTTCCCCAACGATTAATCGAGCATCGCTGTAAGATAGATCGTTTTGACCTAAATGTAGAGCATCAGCGTGAACAATTTTTGCGATATCGGGTCTATCGTTTATTACTAAAAGAGTTTCGCTGCCGTTTAGGATTTCTTTTAATTGCCTGGCAATAGCAACGATTTCTTTATCGCTTTTATGTTTTTCCCGTAATTGCAGAAAACGTACACCCTCTTCAGCAAAAGCTTCTGCAATTATCTTATAATCCAATAATGGATTAGTTACAATTCCATATATACCAAATTTCATAGCTATTTTAATGATTGTTGAATTAAATTAGCTACTTTTTTCCCAGAAAGGAGCATACCCCCAAAAATTGGTCCCATTCGGAAACTACCGCTTACACCATTGGCAGCCATTCCACAAACAAAGAGACCTGGGAAAATTTCTTTTGTATTCTCGATAGTTGTTTTTTCTGCTTCTTCAACTTGCAAAGATTTTTCGCCAACAACACCGCCAGTTTCAGTATTCAAGGAGACATTATTTTTTCTTGCAAGAGTTTTTGCGATTTCACAATCATGACCTGTGCTATCAAGAACCGCTTTTGATAAGATTATCAGTGGATCAACATGCAAATGATTTAAATGTACCGGTGTCCAATTTACTACAATACCGTTGACTCTGTTATTTTTAAATACAACATCTTCAATAGAATAGCAATTGAAAATTGTGCATCCGGCATTTGTTGCGGCATATATAAGTGCCGATGTAGAATGAACAGAATCAGCGACAACGCAATTTTCGTCGTATCGCTTATACTTGATATTTAGTTCGTCAAGTATTTGTAGAGCTTCGTTTTGTATGACGATTTCGTTAAACATCATAGCACCACCCCACATTCCACCGCCGGGAGCTAATTTTCGTTCGAAAATTGCAACCTTCAGCCCATCTTTTGCAAGGTAATAACCTGCTAACATTCCTGAAGGTCCCGCTCCAACGATAGCGACGTCTAAGTCGAGATTATTTTTGAGCTTATCGAAATAATGCTCAACAATGCTCAATGAAACTAATTTTTCCATAAAATTAGAACTTGATTAGTTAAACATATTTTTGATGGGGTGAACGATAATACTTGAGCTTAATGTCGTTTTGTTTCCCTTCGCTGGTATTACCCAGATCAGGTTCAAAGGGTATGATCTCAGCCTGTGTATTAAGGCACCCCTAACAATTCAAAATTAATTAGAATAAATTTAACAACAAAATTAAAAAAATTTTTTCATAAGATTTGGATATTGTATTAAGATAAGCAATTCTCAACAATATAGAACAATTAAAATTTTTAAATACATTTAACAAGCTCTCTTACCAAGTAATGTTATAAATCAATTTCAAACGCAATTATAAAACAATTTAAAACCAATTTTTTAGAGTGCCTCTTTTTTCAATCTAATTTTGAACCAAGGTTAAACCATTTTTGAGGTTCAAATGTGGATTGAAATTTTCAGAACGGGCAGTTTCCAGGATAGCAAAGGACGCCCATTCAATTGCGACAGCGAAACAATGCGTGCAATCGAGCGCACTTACAACGAAGCAACCGCTCGGGGATATCAAGCACCACTTGTGAAAGGTCATCCTTCGACAGATGCACCTGCTTATGGCTGGGTGGAACGCCTTGCAAGACGTGGCAATAAGCTACTTGCCAAAATCAAAGACATATCTGATGAAATCTCTCGTGAAGTTGCCGAGGGTCGCTATCGTTATGTTTCGATTTCGCTTACTCCAGAGCTTTTGCTACGGCACGTTGGATTGCTCGGAGCTGCTGCCCCAGCTGTGGATGGCTTGCAACAAGTACAGTTTAACGAATATGAGCAAGAATGCTATCACTTCTCGAACGATGCCTATTTTGATTTTGAACATACACAAACAGATGAAACACAACGTATTACTGCACAAAATGAAGAATTGAAAAAAACAATAAGAGATTTGCAAATTAAATTGAAGACGTACGAAAGTAGAGAATTCGTAGAGAAATTTTTAGAAAGAAACAAATTAATTGTTAAAAACGAACAAATTAAAGAAAAGCTTGTCGAATTACTTGTAAAAAGCGATAGCTCTATTTTTTCGGAAGACGAAATTAGGCAGTTCAACCTTGGTGAGCAATTCCTAGGTATTCTTGAACAAATAAAACCATCGGCTTATTTCACCAATTTGAATTTGCCCACAAATGTTGAGTTACTAAACAAATTCGATGGCAAAAATGTTTCATCTGAACGAATGGAATTGCACCGCCGTGCGATCGAGCTTACTATGCAAAATCCAGAAATTAATTACCAGCAAGCATTAAGTATAATTCAAGGAGGCGAAAATGTCCAATCCAAATTATGAACTAAGAACAGTCGATCCAGTGCTAACAACTTTGGCGCAAGGATATGTCAACAAGAAGTATGTTGCAAATTACCTATTCCCTATTGTTGAAGTAAACAAATCAAAAGGGCGAATTCCTGTTTTCGGCAAGAGTGCTTTTCTTGAACGCTCAACCGAAAGAGCTATGGGAAGCCGCTCGAACCGAATTCCTACTACTGAGTTTGAACTTATTGAGTTCGAAACACAGGAACGAGACGTTGAAATGGCAATTGATTATCTTGAAGAAGAGCAAGCAAACGATTTCTACAAATACGAGCATTACACTACTCAACAGCTCTGTGATATTTTGGAGCTGAACCGTGAACTTGAAGCAGCAAAGATTGCCACAAATCCAGCCAATTATCCAACGCAAAATAGGATAATTTTGGATCAATCATCGGCTTTAAATTATGGTGGTTCGGCTAATGACATTATTAAAGAAGCAATAAGCCGCATCCGAAATAGTATTGGAGTAAGACCAAACACAATGTTAATCAGTTATTCTACATATAATGCAATCCTCGAAGATATAAACCTTAACGATAAATTAAAATACTCTGGTATAACAACATTAAACACAAAGATTTTGGTAGATTTTTTTGAAATTCCAACCGTAAAAGTGGCGTCATCAGTATTCTCGCCAGAAGGCGTTACTTTTGAAAATATATGGGGAAACACTATGATTTTAGCTTATGTTGATGATAGCGAACCATCGAACCGTAACGAATTTAACCCGAGTTTTGGATATACTTTGCGGCGTCGCGGAATGCCCGAAATTGACACATATTACGAAAATGGAGGCAAAATTAAAGTCATAAGAAATACTGATAATTACTGCATAAAAATTACATCGCCACAGGCGGCTTGTCTTGTTGCAAATACAATAATTTAGGAGGTCATTATGAAAAACAGCGTTTCATTTCAGCCAGTACTGAAAATTACACATAAATCAACAGCAAATTTACCAACTGGCAGGTTTGTTGGTTTTAATGGTGCTTTGTGCGCTGCAGGTGGCAAATCGCTTGGTGTTACAGATAAAAGCTGGGCATCAGGTAAGAATATAAGCGTTGTTGTGCTTGGCACAGCAGCAGTTGAGTCGGTAGGTAACATTGCTGTTGGCGATGCACTTTCAAGCGACGCACAGGGGCGTGCGGTGGTTGCCGGGAGCGGTGCCGCTATTAATGCTCGGGCATTGGAGAGCACTACAAATGGTGGAATAATAAAAGTATTGCTTGTTCCTTAAAGGTGAGCTTATGTTTTACATTACTCTAAATGATTTGCTCGAAGAGCTTGGCAGCGATAAGTTACTTGAGCTTATTGGAATTGGCAATGCACAAATCGACACAGCAAAGGCAGAAGCAGCAATAGCTTCTGCCACCGATTTGGTTAATGCCTACATAGGAGTGCGTTATCAGATACCGATTGAGACGGTACCAGAAATAGTTCGTTATTGTGCCAAAAACATAGCTATTTACTATCTGTATCTTTACAAACATCGGGATCTAATTATACCAATTGAAGTTACAAATCAAAAGAATGAAGCTCTTCGAATACTTGCGGAAATTTCAAATGGATGTCTGGATATTGGTTTGACTGCAAAAAGTGCAAAAATTATTGCTTATTCAAACGAAAAATATTTTTCGAGAGAGCATTTAGATGAATTCAAAAATTATCGGGAGTAAAAAATGAAAACACAAGTTAATATAAAAAAAAATGGCTTATTGGTCTGCAAGAAATGCTGTTTGGTTTGTTCCACTTTTGCTGGGGCTTCTTTTTTTTGCCGAAGCAGCATTGCTGGAAACGCTTATTGTGGTGGTGCTATTTGAAGCTCTTGCCATAGGGCTTACTTCAATTTCGGCATATTTGCTTTCGCAAAGTGAAACCTTGCGTTACCAAATGTGGAACGCTCTTGGGAGTATATTTTTGGGCATACACGTTTGCATAGGGTTAATTGTTGTGGGAGTTTATTTTACACAATTTTAGGTGAATTATGAAAAAGATTGCGATATATGGAATAATTTTGATTTTGCTACCAATTTCAGTTATTGCGAGCAAAAAATATGAGCTTACTTGCGATAGGGAGTTGCTTCGGACAGCTTGCGAGGTTGCCAAAAGCCAACTCGGAGTGCGAGAGCAAAGCAATTGCAATGATGGAGAAGTGCTTAAATATCTGCGAGCTGTTGGGTTGGAACATCCAGCACCATACTGTGCGGCAGGTATCTGGTGGAGTTTTGCCGAAGCTTGCCGATTGCTTGGTCGAGCTGGTAACTGCAATCCACTCCCCAGAACGGCTCTTGCGAACGTAATGTTTAATTATGCAAAGCTGAAAGGAACACCTTCAAAATTTTCTCCGAATGATTGTGATCTGATAGTTTGGAGGAAAGATGGCTCTTTTCGTGGGCATATCGAGATTATTATTTCAACCGAACGTGCTGGCTTTGTGCAAACCGTAGGCTTCAACACACGAAAAGTATTAGGCAATAGAACTTTTGAGGGAGTTTTTCTCCAACGGCGAAACATACTCCATCCGCTTTGCCAGATGAGAGTTCGTGGGATAATTGGTTTTAAACAAGTTTAGAGGTGAGCTATGCTACTTAAATTATTTGAGAAAGAGCTATCGGAAGATTTCACGACAGAATGGTTGCACCTCGATATAAAGCAAGGCAATTCCAAGCTTAAGCCACACACTTTGTGTGTCGTGTGGGAAAACGTTTCGGGTGCGATGAAGGGAAGCTTGCAAATTCTTGGTTCTGCCGATAGCAAGCTCGAATGTGTCGGTGTTACCATTCCGATAGACAAACCAACCAATAAAGAAGACTGTAGCGTGTATTTTTTGACTTCATTCATACGATACATTAAGTTTAAATATAATAAAAATGG
>DAIPLL010000142.1:0-3462 GCA_036769265.1 Kapaibacterium sp. (SeqCode) | reverse complement strand
TTATAACAGAAAAAAAAATGAGTTCTATTGCTAATTAAATTCTTCAAACTAATCTTAGATTATAAAGATGGAAGACTATAATTTTTGTAAAGTTGTTATTTTTCGCAGTGAAAAGGCTTCAATGACCAAAATTGAACCGTTGCTATATGATTTAAAAAAAAGATACACCATACCAGAAGATAGATTTTATAATTTACTCATCGCTCTTACCGAAGCGTTCAATAATGCAATAATACATGGCAATAAGCTTAATCCTGAAAAAATCGTTGAATTGGAAATTTACTGTAATAATTATGAACTAAGAATTCGTGTTAAAGATGAAGGTGAAGGATTTGATCTTTCAGCTATCGAAGATCCACGTAACCCAGAAAATTTACTCAAAGAAAGCGGTCGTGGTATATTCTTAATTCGATCGCTCATTGATGGAGCAAACTTTTATCCATCAAATGATGGAACAACAATTGAATTACTCTTTAAATTAACTAACGGCTGATTTTTTTAAACTCATCTTTATCGATTTCACTAAGCCATTTGTCTTTGTTTGCTAAAAAATACTCCATCGCAATTTTGTAATCATTTGGTATAATACCATCGAGTATGGCTTCTTCAATCTTATTTTTAATAATACCAACTGGTTTACTTGGTGGTAAATTGCATATTTGCATAATTTCTTCACCACGCACAGGCGATTGGAACTCTCTTAGCTTGTCTTTCTCTTGTACTTCGATGACTTTTCGAGCAACAACATCATAATTATTTAGATAATGAGCTTCTAAATATGGATTCTTCGTCGTTATATCAGCTTTGCAAAGAACAAATAAATCCTCTAAAGCATCACCAGCCTGGAAAGCAAGTCGTCTTATTGCCGAATCTGTTACAATTTCATCGACAAGTTGCATTGGTCTTTGGTGCATACGGATTAATTTTTGCACATAATTAAGATGTTCAAGTGGGAATTTCATTCTTCTAAATATGTTTGGCATCATTTTCGCACCAATTTCTTCATGACCGTGAAAAGTCCAACCGAACTGTGTTATTCGTTTTGTCTTGAATTTGCCAATATCGTGGACAAGCGCAGCAAAACGAAGCCAAAGTTTATCACTCACAGCTGCGACATTATCCAATACTTTTAGTGAATGAAGAAAAACGTCCTTGTGTTTGTATAATTTGCCGCCTTCTTCAACAATTTCAACGCCACTAAGTTGTTCAAGTTCAGGGAAAATATACTTCAAAAGTCCAGTTTCTTTTAAAATTATAAAACCAATACTTGGTTTTGAGGAGGATAAGATTTTAAAAAATTCATCAGTGATCCTTTCCTGCGAAATTATTTTTATTCTTTCAGACATTTGCTTGATAGCATTTCGCGAAGAATCGTGAAGCTCGAACTCAAGTTGAGCTGCAAAACGTGCCGCTCTAATCATTCGTAAAGGGTCATCTGAATATGTAACAATCGGATCTAAAGGAGTACGTAAAATTTTATTATTTAGATCTTCAATCCCATTAAATAAATCAACTAATTCCCCAAAGTTTGATTTATTTAAAGATGCCGCCATCGCATTAACTGTAAAATCGCGTCTTTTTAAATCGTCCTCTAAGGTGCCTTCGCTTACTATTGGCTTACGTGAATTAGGCAAATACTCTTCTATCCGAGTACCAACAAATGCTAAGAGATAGCCACGATAGGGGAGCATTGCCGTTCGGAAACGTTCAAAAATAATTGGTTCACGCTTTAGCTTTTCCCCAACAAATTTGCTAAAAGCAACTGCATCGCCTACAACTGTAAAATCAATATCTTTTCTCTTACGATTTAAAATTACATCTCGAACATAACCACCAACAACATATACATCTGCACCAAACTCTCTTGCATATTCACTAATACGTTTTACTATAGCTTCTTTTATTTATATTTTTGTCATTTTATTCTTTGTAGTGAGCTACATCTTTAACTTTAAAGTATGATTTAGAGTTTGTATCGCGTCTGTCTATTGCTAAAAGTGCCGCTGCATATATTTCTCGCCAGGTAAGCCCAAATTTTTCGAGAAGTTCATCTGGTTCGCCACTACCACCAAAAACATCACACATACCGACAAATTCAATAGGAACTGGATAATTTTTTGTTATTACCTCTGCAACTGCACCACCAAGCCCTCCGTGCACTTGATGTTCTTCTGCTGTTACTATTGCTCCGCACTCAAATGCCGCATCAACTATTGTCTGCACATCTATTGGTTTAATTGTGTGGCAATTTATAACTCGTGCCTTAATTCCTTTCTTTTTATGTAATTCCTCTGCAGCAAGCAATGCTTGCCAGACCATTATTCCACAGGCAATTATCGCAACATCATTTCCTTCGGTTAATACATTTGCTTTGCCTAAGCTAAATGGTGTCTCAGTATCAGTGAACATTGGCACCGGAGACCTGCCAAAGCGTATAAATGCAGGACCCACCATCTCTCCAATGGCAATTGTTGCTTTCTTTGCTTCTTCATAATCCGCTGGCACGACTACTGTCATATTAGGCAAAGCTCTAACAAACGAAATTTCTTCAAGCGATTGATGAGTTGCTCCATCTGGACCGACAGTTATACCCGAATGCCCACCACCAATTTTGACATTTACATTATTATAAGCAATCGAAATACGCAGCATATCGGCATTTCTAAAAGCTGCAAAGGCACTATAACTTGCAAAAAATGGAATTTTCCCTGATAAAGCTAATCCTGCGGCTATTGCTGTTGCGTTTTGCTCGGCTATACCTATAGAGAAAAATCTATCTGGAAAACGCTCTTGGAAAAATGAAGTAAGCACACTACCTGTAATATCCGCACCTAATACTACTACGTTTTCATTGCGTTCACCTAAAACGACAAGTGCTTCTCCAAAACCATGCCTTGTTGGTTTATGTCCTTTTATTTCATATTTTTTCATTTTTTGTTCCTCAATTAAAATTAAATCAATTCAATATTCTCACCCAATTCGGTAAGTGCTTTAATTGCTTGTTCTTCATTCGGTGGATTACCGTGCCACTTGTAATTATCATTCATAAAAGATACACCTTTGCCCATATATGTATTTGCAATAATTGCAAAAGGTTTTGAATTTTTATTATTATGTAATTCGATAAATTTTTCAAAAGCGGCAATATGTTGGTTATAATTATGTCCATCAATTTCAATTACTTCAAAATTAAAAGCACGGAATTTCTCTGCAAGAGGATATATTGACATAACATCTCGCACACGTCCATCAATTTGGCAATCGTTATTATCTACTATCCAGCAAAGGTTATCCAATATTATATTCAGCACTGGCACGAGCAGGGTATTTCCCAACATCAGAGCTTGCAACATTGCGAAAATTTAACTCACGTTTGCAGGGACATCCGGGAATAGATCACCATTTGCCTGGAATTGAGACTTCATCGGGTTCGCTCGGGCAAGGAATTTCTATTGCTGTTGG
>DAIPLL010000141.1:0-3464 GCA_036769265.1 Kapaibacterium sp. (SeqCode) | reverse complement strand
CTATGTTGATAGCTCTAATACACCAATAACCAAACAGATTTATATTTACGGCAAAAATGTTGACTCTAATGTTGAAGTTGAAATTTGTTTGCAATACAACAATTCATATAGCGAAACACTTCTAAGTTAGGTAAATAATATTCATACAATCGAAGGTGGGACACACGTTAGTGGTTTTCGCTCGGCTTTGACACGCACTTTAAATGATTATGCCAAAAACAACAAATTAAACAAAAATGATCTCACAGGCGAAGATTTTCGCGAGGGTTTGACAGCTATAATTTCTGTCAAAGTGCCAAAGCCACAATTTGAGGGTCAAACAAAAACAAAGCTTGGCAATTCGGATGTCGAAGGTATAGTTCGCTCAATAGTTAATGAAAAATTAGCACAATATTTGGATTCGAATCCATCAGAAGCAAAAAAAATTATCGAGAAAGCCAACTTAGCTGCAGAAGGACGTATTGCTGCACGTCGTTCACGTGAATTAGTACGTAGGAAGAATTCGCTTGAAAATTCAACTTTACCCGGAAAACTTGCTGACTGTGCATTAAATTCACCTGAAGATACTGAACTGGTTATAGTAGAAGGCGATTCTGCTGGTGGTTCTGCAAAACAGGGCAGAGATAGACGTTTTCAAGCTATTTTACCGCTGAAAGGTAAAATTTTGAATGTTATCAAAGCAACTCCTCACAAGATATTAGATAACGAAGAAATCAAAACTATAATTGCTGCAATTGGAGCAGGTTTTTCACATAAACCAAATTATGAAGAAAATGGCAATGGCGAAAACTCCAATGGAAATGGTAAAGAAAAAGACTTCGATGTTTCAAAATCAAGATATGGTAAAATCATATTAATGGCAGATGCTGACGTTGATGGTTCTCATATCAGAACTTTGCTTTTAACATTCTTTTTTACTTATATGCGTGACTTAATAACAAAAGGAATGCTTTATATTGCTCAACCACCTTTGTATAAAATAAAAAAAGGTAAGCTCGAATATTATGCAAACAATGATGAAGAACGTGAAATTATAATTCAAAGATTAATGAAAGATGTAAACAATAAATCACAAAACGATGAAGTTAATACGGAAACAGATGAGGAAACTGGTGAAGTTAAATATAAAGGTGGTATTGTTGTGTCTCGTTTTAAAGGTCTTGGTGAAATGAACCCAGAGCAACTTTGGGAGACAACTATGAATCCGGAAAAAAGAACACTTCTTCAAGTTACAATTGAAGATGCCGAAAAAGCTGCCCTTATATTCCAAACATTAATGGGCGATAAAGTCGAACCTCGCCGTGAATTTATCGAAAGAAATGCACAATATGTTAAAAACCTTGATGTTTAATATGTAAAATCGTTTAAAATTAAAAGAGGCTGTAAAAATTATACAGCCTCTTTTTTAATTACTTCACTAAGATATATTATTTTAACTTCAAAAGTCCTTGTTTTTCAACTAAAGCAGCATTACGGAATGGTTTATCCATATTAGGATGATGTTTGACTGCTCTATCCATTTGCATTTTATGGCATACAGCACAGTTATTGTTTGTGCCAATTGGATATGGATTGCCTTGATATTGCCACGGTTGAATGTTGTCGTGGTTGGGATTAACCATATTCTTAGTAGGATAAATTGCGTGAGGTGAATTATGACAAGCCACACATTGTACTCTGTTACGATCATCTTTGCGATTTTTATATAAATCAGAAGCCGAGGTAACCCATTTATTAAAGCTTTGGAAGTTAGCTTTAGGTTGTTCATAATTAACGTGACAATTTTGGCAATCAGGCAATTGATGCCAAGATTTACGGGCGTTAACTTCGTCTATGTTCTTGACAGCAGTAAGTTTTAAATTCTTTGCAAGGCGTTGTGCACTGGTATTTTTATCGAATTCATATTTCAAAAGTGCTGCAGCATGGTCATCTATTCTACCATGACAATTAGTACAATTGATACCAATCATAGAGTGAATATCACGGTTACATTTAGTGTTACCGCTGGCACTGCTTGGATGGCAGGTAACGCAAGCTGATTGTCCTTCCAGAATCATATAATTTGCGTGCCAACCGTGCATTGCAGTTGAAAAATTATTATGACCAGGTTTTCCTTCGGACTTTACAAGTGGATCTGGATGACAGCTCTGACACATAACAGGTTTGCCACTTTTTGCAGATTTTAGCAAATCTGTTTTATTAATTCGATCATGTGCAGCTAAAATGTTAGCAGCTGTTTCATCGGCAAGACCCGATACATTGTTTACTCGCCAGCCTCCTTCGTGGCATAAACGGCAACCCATCTCTGACGATACTGGTGCAACAACCATTGTTTCTTTAAGAACTTTACCAGTCCCAACTTCAACAGCTTTAATTTTGAATCTTGGATATGGATTATATGTTCCATCGCTTTTATAAGGAACTAAAGGAATTCCAGTAGCGACATATTTTCTCTCTTTTTCATTCCAAACAAATTTACCTTTCATTCCATTTCCTGTTGTACCAGTATTTTCAGGTATTTTCTTTCCATAATATGCTTCGCTATATTTCCAGAAATCAATAAACTTGGAAGGTTTCTCGAAACCTGGTTCTACTTCGTAGGTTATTTCAACACCTTTATTAACAATAATTGGTAATGATTCTCGCTTAATTAACAATGCTTCCAGAATATTACCTGGTGGAAGGAACATAAACATTTTGTAATTATCGGTGATGCACTTCATTCCAATATCATTCCAAGCAAGCAGAACGTAATCATCGCTTTTTGCATCAAATGGTGGAATTTCTATTTCAACAGGATTTGGTTTATACGGTGGTAATTCCGTTATAAGTTCCTTTCCGAGCAAATCTTTAGCCAAAAATGCAGCCAGTGCCTCAAGTTCCTGACGTGTACCAACAAATTTTGGCATATAATCCAATACTTTACCTTGTCCATATAATTGAGACATTATACCTACATAGGTTAAATTCTTGAGCTTTGGAACAACATCGCTTCTTATACCGTTAATTGTGTGGCATGATAAACATTGTAAGTTGAAAAGTTCTCTTCCAGCTTGGATTTTATTTTCTTCCGTAATTTCTTTTATTGGTGTCCATTTAGCATATTTCAAGATACCTTCTTTGTTTAATTTTTCAATGTCTTGTGCGTGAATGGAAGTTGAGTACATATAACCGTGAATTATATATGGCTTGCGAGCATATTCACGAGCATATTCAAATCCAGCAAGTAACCCAAATCCTATAATTAAAAGAACAAATACCATAATACGTTGAATAATAACTTTTGAACGTATCAAGTAAAATATTGAGATAAAGAAAATTAAAATTGTTGAAATTAATAAGATTTCAACAGCATTGCTCATTTGTTTATTTAAAATGAAATTTGTAAATCGTGTTCCTTCGGGTATTGAATAAAAATACCAGGCACCAAAAAGTATAATAAATGGGAAGGAATATAATAACTA
>DAIPLL010000140.1:0-3472 GCA_036769265.1 Kapaibacterium sp. (SeqCode) | reverse complement strand
ATTGCACAAACAACTCTGAATTGGATGACTTGGTTAAAGAAATTATCGATAAATATGGGAAATTACCAGAGGAAGCTAAAAATTTAATTTTTGCTGTAAGATTGCGTATTGCCGCTCTTAACACTGGTTTTACAAAAATTATACTAAAAAATAAAAAGTTGGTAGCTGAATTCCCAGAAAGCTCTAATGAATTTTATTACAATAATTTATTTATCCACATTGTAGAATTTTTAAATACATTAAGCCATTTACATTTAAAACAAACAAAGACTAAACTACTTCTTGAATATGAACTTTCAAGTGATAATGATGCAATTGAATTACTTTGGAAAATCAAGCGAACGATTTCTCTTTTACTTAATTCATAATTTCATAATTTTTCTTTTTATCATGCGTTATTAAAATTAATTAATTTAATAAATTATTTGAGTAAAGCTTTAAAAATTATAAGAATTTCTCCTGTTATTGCTTTCAAAAAAGCAATTAGGAAATTTTATGAAAAATTTTTAAGCTTTATATTTTACAAAAAAGATATAATAAAAATAACCTACAAATCGAAGCCCGAATGGCTGACCAACATCAATTATCATACTTTACCATTACCTGAAATTGAACATTTGGAGCATTTTACAGAGCAAATCAAAACCATAGCCGCCCTTGTAGCCAACAACGAATTTGATATGCTCGGAAGTGGAATAAAGAAAATAACTATAAGTTCAAAGAATGAGGAATTTTCATCAACTAACTCATCATTTTTAGAAAAAAATATTGAAATCTATGATTACATAAATTCGTACCCAAATAAAAAGAATAAAGATTTTGCATTCGAATTGCTTAAACATATCAGCCAAAATCACGAGTTTATTGATTGGCAAGTTGATTTTAAAAGCGGATATCGATGGCGTCAATTTGAATGGTCAAAAAAAATTAAATACGGCAACGTAAAAGGTGCCGATATTAAAGTTCCCTGGGAATTGGGGCGTTTGCAATTTCTGATTCCATTGTCTTATGCTTTTTTTATATTTAAGCAAAACAAGCAAAATAGCCGTGCCGAACATTATGCAGAAGTTTTCCAAGATATTTTACTTGATTTCAGAGTATGTAATCCACCTCGGTTCGGTGTTCAGTGGATGTCGCCAATGGATGCAGCAATTCGTGCAACAAACGTTGTTTTAGCATATAGCTTTTTTAAGCAAGCTGGCTGCATTTTCGACAAATTTTTTGAAAAATTTATACTTGAATTTATTTGTGAGCATATAAATTTTGTTAACAGCGATCCAGAATGGAACGATGGTCTTCGTGGAAATCACTATTTAGCTTGCATCTCATCACTGGTGTTTATTTCAACATATTTGCCACCTTCTGAATACACCAAAAAATTATTTGCAAAATCACTAAAGAAGCTAATCAAAGAAATCTTTTATCAATTTTACGATGATGGTGGGAATTTCGAAGGTTCTCTTCCCTATCATCGTTTTGCAAGCGAAATGGTTCTTTTTGCTTTATTTTCAGCTTTGAGTTTGCCAAAATCAAGATTTGAGCTGTTTGAATATTTCAAAGATGTAAATATACAAATAATTGACAATCAAATTATTTTAAGTAATAAATTGATACAGCGTTTGTTTAATATTTTCGAATTCACATTGTTTAATTCTACCAAAAGCCATTATTTCCCGCAGTTCGGAGATAATGATGGTGGTTATTTTATTCATTTAACGCCTTTCTATATAAAATATTAAGCAAAAAAAACTGATGATATAAATTATTAATTCCACAGTGCAAATAATCCGTGGAATTTATTAAGTTTATTTGCAGGATATTTTTATGATTTAATCGGTAATCAGCTATTTTTTAGATATTTTGAATCCAATGCAGGCAAAATATTAAGAAACAAATCAAACATTGTTTTCAATGCTAATGTCTTAAAAGATAAAATTTCTGTAATCAATAAATATCTTCAAAATAAAAATCAAGAAGATATTTACAAAGGCAAACTATTTCCAAATTCAGGAATATGTTCAATATGGCAAAATAAATATCACTTGGTATTCTCAATTGGGAAAATTGGACAAAGAGGTAAAGGTGGACACAATCACAGCGATGGCTTATCTTTTGAATTGTTTATTGAAAATGTGCCAATTATTGTAAATGCTGGAACCTTTTGCTATACACCATATCCAAAATTGCGAAACCATTATCGTTCCATTAAATCGCACAATACGATTGTTTATGAAGGATATGAACAAAATATATATTCTGAGAGATCAAGAGATGATCTTTTTTGGGTCGAAAAACATCTTGCAAAAGGGAAAATTTTGTATTTTGCAGATAATTCAATTATAGCCGAACATTATGCATTTGGGAAGCCTTGCAAACGCATAATAAATTTTGATTATGATACAATAGAATTTGTGGATTTGTGCAAGCAAAAAGGTGAAAAAGAAATATACTTACACTTTTTCCCAGGAGTGCAAATAGTAAATATGGAAGAATACGTTATTTGTGATTATCGACATATTAGATTAAAAATACTTGGAGATGATGTGAAATATAAAATTTTACAATATAGGTATTCACTTAATTATGGTCTGACACAAAATGCTGAATGCTTGATAATTCTCTCTGATAAAGAAAGCGTCAATTGGAAAATAAAGGTTTATTAGAAGTTGAAAGCCATTTTGCAACATAAGGTTGCATATTAAATTTACGCACCAGTCCTTTATCATTCATATATCGAATTTTCCCAAATATCGGACGCTCAGCCCAAGGGCGGTCGTGCACTCCACCAATAGACCAAGCAATACCAGTGTAACCATTTGGATCGCGTCCATCTATGGAGTATTTGTCGTTTAGAAAAATTGCAATTTGAAGTGCCTCTTCTGGCGATGTTGTCCATTCAAGTATTTTTTTACACCAATACATACGCATATAGCCGTGCATTTTGCCAGAGCGAACCATCTCGGTTTGGGCAGCATTCCAATATTGGTCATGAGTTTGTGCATTTTCGAACTCCGTCAGAGAATAAATGAATTGCCTTCGATCATTTCGATGTTTGTTTAATGTCTCTTTTGCCCAAGTTGGAAAACCATCGAATTTATCGTAGTGTTGGTTATAAAGACAAAAGTTGTCTGAGAGTTCGCGACGAATGAAAATCTCTTCAATAAATTCAGTTGCAAATTTTTCAGAATTATCGAGCGATATGATTTCACTTACAACTCGCTGCGAAGAAATTTGCCCAAAATGTAAATATGGAGACAAATTCGATTGATAATCCAAAGACGGATTATTACGGAATTTGCTATAGTTGTGAATTTTGTTTTTTATAAAATGGTCTAAACATTCAAATGCCGCTTTTTCACCTGATCGAAATTGCACGGGTTCTAAATATTCTACTTTTTTTAGATAATAATCAATATGAGAAAAATTGTCAATTTTTTCAATGTTTCCATTCAATTCATAATAATCTAATTTG
>DAIPLL010000139.1:0-3488 GCA_036769265.1 Kapaibacterium sp. (SeqCode) | reverse complement strand
TTCGACAGTTACTATCGATGTATTTAATTTGATTGAAATAGGTTTTTCGAAATTTTTAAAGTGTATCTCATTGCTTGCGAAATTATTCGAAATAGCTTTATCGAGCTCTTGAACTTGATCATCATTAAATTTCAAATAATCGTGGTGAAGGACGCAGCAATCTTCATCTAAATTTTTCAGACAAAGAAAACTAAATGTGTTAGCGAAAAGATTTGTTACAGAATACAAAATAATTTCAGCAATTTTTTGAAGGCTGTGTTCTTCGAGTAATAAATTAGAAATATTGGCAATAGTTTGATTGATTTGAAGTTCTTTTTTAAGCTGTAATTGTTTATTAACACGATCTATTCCCGAGACAAGAATATCGCAAAATGTTTTCATAAGAGAGGTGTCTTCCCTGTGCCAGGAGCTATCGAGCATAGCGTTAAATATTGCTATGCAACCAAGGATGTCGTTTTGATGCGATACAGGAATAAGAAGTAAATTTGAGAGCCCAAGCATTTTCATATACTTGCGAATTTGGGGATCGGTTGCTTCGTCGTAGAGTAACAAATTATCACTTATAAAATTTCTTGTTTGAAATACTTTATATATCCAAGAATGAATGTTTTCAAATTTTTCTTTAAATTTATCGGTGTTTATCTGCAATGAATTTAAAAAATAGACATATTCAGGAACAATTTTAAAATCTCGCGTAAGATAAAACACAGTGCCATCTGCATTTGCAAATTGGCAAAGTTTCTTCAATGCATTGGTAATTTTATCTTCAAGCTCGTATGTTTCCAAGTTGACGAATTCATAGGCAATTTCGCTGACCAGCTTTTCGAAATTTTTCCGATATTCCAAATTTAAACGAAGCAGTTTGTTGCTTTTATCCTCTCTTATAAGAACTCCAATAAAATGTCCATCTTCGCTTGCCAAAGGATAAAAGATTACAAAAATATGCTTTGTGCGGTTCCCTTCGAAATGCAAAATATATTCTGAGGTGATTGGTTTTTGGTTGATGCTTGTAACGTTCAAAAGATTATTATAAAGCCCTTCAATAAAATCAGTATTTAAATAATCACTATTTTCAGGATTAATGAATTTAGCAAAAATTTCAGTGATTTTTTTATTTAATATGGAATCTTTTTGAAGCTCAAAAATTTCTTGAATATAATTATTGCAATAAATGATTTCAGCGTCTTGCCCAAGTATAAGAACAGCTTCTTTTGATTGCTCAAAAAATTGCTCTAAGAAATTTATCGGGATTATTTTTGGTTCGTCATTCATTTTGATTAATCAGAATATTTATTGATAAAAAGAAATATACTAAACAATAGCAATAATTCAAAATCTATTTTTTTTCGGCATTGTTGCGAAGCCAGTTGTCATAGAAAGGGGCGTTTGGTTTCCAAGTTGGAGGTGAGCTGCTATTTGAAACTTCTAACAGGAAATCCAGCAAAAAGTTTGAGTGTAGCAAGGCTGCATCATAATTAATTTGGAGCTTGAAGTCATCGTGTGGTGTGTGGTAAATATTTTCAGCGTAGTTTTTAAGAGCATCTTTTGCTTCATTTTCAGTTAAATTTTCAAAATCGATACCTTCCATTATGAGAAGAGCTGGGACACCAGCTTTGGCAAAAGCAAAGTTGTCGGAAAAAACATAAGAGTTTTCCAAGGCAAATGGTGGGAGATCGCTTAAATAAAGATTGTATTTCTTTAAAGGTTTTTCCAATAGATCATTTAAATCTAAATATTCGGCACCGATAGCAATAACAGATCTAAATTTATCCAAAAATGCAATGCCATCAACATTTAAATTCAAAATTGTTCGATATAGAGGAAAAGCAGGATAAAACGTGTAATATGTGGAACCCAATAAACCTTGTTCTTCACCAGTAGTAAAGAGAAAGATTATGGAGCGCTTAGGTTTAATTTTTTGCGATGATATGATTCGAGCAATTTCAAGCACAGCGGCGCAACCCATAGCATTATCTGTGAGCCCGTTATAGATGCTATCGCCATCGATCGGCGAACCAATGCCGAGATGATCGTAATGAGCAGAGACAACAACAGCAGTAGAACGCAATTTTTCATCGCTACCTTTGATTAATCCAACGACGTTGACAGCCACGAAATCTTTGCGTTTCATCACAGGCACAAAACGGAGATGCGTTTTAAGAGGGAAGCTATGAAGCTTGTTTAATTTTGCGAGTTGCCAAATTTGATTTAAATCATATTCTGTGTCAGTAAACAAAAAGTCAGCAATTATTGGATTAAAGATAAGACATAAATTTTTGCTAATACCCCAAGCAAGAGAAATATCTTCAAATTGATAATTTGCCAACATTTTTTGCCACTTTTTGTCGGTAAAATTTTCGGTATTGGGGATAACAATTAAGGCAGCTGCTCCACGAGCAGTTGCAATTATTTGCTTTGTTTCAATGCTTGAATATGTTGTCTGGCGGTCGCCAGCAAAATAATCAGCACTTTCCGAGAAAGGCTCTCCATCGAGAATAACAACAACTTTACCACGAACATCAATATTTAAATAATCGTTATAATCAAATTCAGGCGCAACAATACCAAAACCAGCGAACACCATTTCAGTATTTCGGGAAAGGGAAATTTGCTCGCCAATTTTATGAACTAAGTAATCTTGATTAATTGAGTATTCACGAAAATTATTTTCCGAGAAAATTGTAAGCTTAGTTTCAGGCAGAAGCTTAGCCGAATGCATAGGGATGTATTGATAAAAGGTGTAGTCGTTGCCGGCTGGTTCGACACCATATTTGTTAAGCTCGGAGGCAATATATTTTGCAGCAATTTCAGCACCAAAGGAACCTGTTTGGCGACCGGCAAGGAAATCGCTTGCAAGAAAATTCACATGATTAATAAAATTGCTCTTGTCAATTTGCGAAAAAGCACAAATTGAGCTTAACAAGCACAATAATGTTAATATTCTTTTCATACATACAATTTAATTATTCAAGATCAATAGAAAAAGATAATTTTAAAACTAATGAAAAATAACTGGCAAGATAATTGCAATTAAAAGGAATGATTGTTTAGAATTAGCATAAATACAATGTTTTTTAAATATTAAAACAAAAATATGGCTAAAAGCAAACAAATAGATGTCTTTAATTCGCCTGCGGTGAGCAAAATTCGCAACAATGTGTTGCCACTTTTTGCAAGGAATCGAGATCTTATGCTCGCTGTGGGTGTGCTACTCATTCTTGGGCTTTTGATAATACCACTACCGACTGCACTTTTGGACGTATTTCTTGCAACGAATCTTGCTTTATCGGTTTTAATATTGATGATTTCGATATATATACGTTCGCCACTGGATTTTTCGGCATTTCCAGCTGTATTGCTTATGACAACGCTTTTCCGTTTGGGGCTTAATGTGGCAACTACACGCTTAATTTTAGGAGAGGCATCGGCTGGGGAGATAATTCAAGCTTTCGGTACGTTTGTAATTAAAGGTAATTATGTTGTTGGTG
>DAIPLL010000138.1:0-3489 GCA_036769265.1 Kapaibacterium sp. (SeqCode) | reverse complement strand
TGTAATAACTTTGTTAAAAATATTTAAATTTTGAGACCATTCGGTAAAAACTTCATCGTTTGATTTTTGCAAATATTCTTTAATGTGATTTGTAAGCGGCTCAACAAGTTGTTGAGGGCTTATTTCAATACCTAATCGAGCAAGTGAAGTCGCATTTGTGCCTTCTGCAATAGGGAAATTTTGCTGCAAAACATTTAATCCAATGCCAATTAATGATTTAGAGCAACGCTCCCCTTCAAAAGTGTGCTCCACAAGCACACCGCTGATTTTCTTAAAAGCGCCCTGCTCTTTCGCATACACATCGTTGGGATATTTCAAACGAAAAGTTACTTGTGGGGCAACTTCTTTGAGTAATTTCAGCACTGCAAGGCATCCAACATACTGGTAGCAGACTAAATCTTCGTATTGAAGCTCGCCACTGTGCTTTTTACCATAGGTGTAATATAAATTGATGCGGTCATCCCCTAACCAAGTATGTTTATTTCGCCCACGACCGTGTGTTTGAAACTCTGCTGTAACAACAACTTCCGACTCGGTATCCAGCAGATGTGTAGCGTAATCATTTGTAGAAGTTATTTCGCTTAGATGAACGTGTTTCATTTTACCTACCAAGATAATTAATTGTGAAATCCTTTAAATTTTTAAATAATATTTTATCGATTAAAATTTCATCATCGAAAGCAATTTTTAGCATATCGTAAATTTCAGCATAACTTTCCACACCACTGAACGGGCAGTGAGTGATACCATCAAAATCTGCACCAAATCCAAGCACATCCTCGCCTCCAAGCTTTAAAATATGCTCTATGTGCTCGATCATCTTGTTTTTAAGGTTCTCGTCTTCCTTGCCCAAAAAGCTTGAATAAAGATTTATGCCTATGAAGCCTTTGCGATTAATAATCTCCTTGATTTGCTCATCGTAAAGATTTCGCGGATGATCGAAAACTGAACGTGCGTTCGAATGTGATGCGATAAATGGTGCTGTTATCGTTTTTGCAACATCATCGAAACCAGCTGTGTTCAGATGCGAAACATCAACTATCATACCAAGATGCACCATCTCTTGAACGACTTCTTTGCCGAAAGAAGTAAGCCCGTATGGCTCGTCGATGCCATCGGCAAGAAAGTTGCGGTGGTTCCAAGTTAAAGTCATTGCACGAACACCAGACGCATAAAAAGCATAAAGGTTGTTTATATCATTTATTATTGGGGCTGCACCTTCAAGCGAAAGCAAAATATTCACATTGCCTTCCTTATAATCACTTGATTTAAGTATTATGTTGACCCCCTCTGGCTTTTGCTTGTGGAAACGCCCGATACAATTGAAAGCATAGCCGAGTGCTGTATCTCCTGCAAGCTCGGGTTCGGTAAAAATCGCAAAATATTGAAGCTCTCCGCCAACTGCTTGAAATTTATGCAAATTCCAATGTGCATTTTCGCTATGGAAAGCGTCACTTTTGAATGCCGTTAAAGTATCGCAATGCGCATCTGCTACTTTCATATCGATAACCTTGCATTGAAAATATTTAAATTAAAATAAATTTAGAAAACAAAAAAGTAAAATTTCATTAAGTAACCTTTTTTATCCGACTTAATTTTTTTCTTGTACTAAAATTTAGTATTTTTGGTTTGATATTTTAAAAATTTGGAGAAAAAATGAATTTTTTCAAAAAAATAAAGGACAAAGTTGCCGAGCAAGTAGAGAAAGCAACCGATCGGTTCACCGAAGCAGTCAAACAAGCAACCACTGCTCTCGGTTTCGATAAAATTAAAGAAGGTCTTGCAAAAACACGCAACTCACTTGTTGATAACCTGAAATCATTGCTCGGTAGCGGACGTAAGATTGATGATGCACTTATCGATGAAATTGAAGAAATTCTTCTTCTTACTGATATGGGAGTGGCTACAACGGAACGTGTTATTGAAAGTTTGCGTAAACGAGTTAAGCGCGAAGGTTACGAAAATGCCGAAGATTTATACGAAATCTTAAAAGATGAAATACTGAACTTGCTAAGCCTTTCGCCTTCGGCTAAGAACGATGCTTTGTATGAAATACCTGAAAACGCAACTCCTTGGGTGATTATCGTTGTTGGCGTAAATGGTGTTGGCAAAACGACAACAATCGGCAAACTCGCCTTTAATTATAAATCCGCAGGCAAAAGTGTTGTTATTGGCGCAGCGGACACTTTCCGTGCAGCCGCCAACGAGCAATTGGAAATTTGGGCTGAGCGTGCAGGCGTGGAAATTATTCAGCAGCAGCAAGGTGCCGATCCTGCCGCTGTTGCTTTCGATACATTGAAATCGGCTATTGCAAAGAAAAAAGATGTAGTGATTATCGACACTGCTGGTCGTTTGCATAATAAGGGGCACCTTATGGCTGAACTCGAGAAAATCACTCGCGTTGTCAAAAAGCTGAAACCATCGGCTCCGGACGATGTTTACTTGGTTTTGGATGCCACAACCGGGCAAAACGCTATCCAACAGGCGAAGGAATTTTCCAAAGTTGCAAATATCACTGGCATTGTCCTTACCAAGCTCGATGGCACTGCCAAAGGTGGTGTGGTTATCCCCATTGCTAACGAGCTGAACATTCCTGTTCGTTATATCGGTGTTGGCGAGAAAATCGACGATCTCCAACCGTTCGACCCAAAAACTTTCGTAGATGCTCTGTTCGAAGATAAAGACGCTAAAAATGAAGATACCACAACGTAATCGAGAGCTGCGATACCAAATAACTTGAAATTGTGAGAATTAATACTAAGATTATTCCTATCAAAATTTTGAAAATTAGCTTTCCTTTTATTAAAAGTAAGTGATAAATCGCTCCAAGAAATGCTATTAGCGAAATAATCAACAATAGCATTTCTTTTTTTGTGTTTACTTTTACTTTTTGAAATTTTCTTGGATTTTGAAACTCGTTTGCATAAACTTTTATTGGGACTGCTGGCACATTAAATGCAAGCCCAATAAATTTATCTTTGCTATAACTAAATCCTGTGAGCTTGCTTATAGCAATGACATCGAAATCTTCGACCCCACTGCGTGCTTTTATAATCTTTAAATCATTCGGTTCGATTTTATAGATAGGCGTTTTATTCAAACTCCAGTTTTCTTGATTATACACTGCCAGCCACTCGTTTGAGCGGAATTTTCTCCCAATCAGGAAAAATTTTTGTGCAACATTTTCATTATTTTCAATGATTATCTCTTGCTGACTATCCGTTGGATTAATTAAATTTTGGAGATATGGAAAACTAAAAGGAATTATAAAATATAGGTAGCTTACCCAAAAAGGAACCAAAATAATTACTTTTATCGAACCAAGAGCGTATTTGTTGGCAATCCATTCCTTTTGCAAAATATATTGCAAAAACAAGAACAAATAAAACACAAGCGGAATGGCAAATATGTAAAAATAATTTTCCATCAGCTAAATTTAAGGATTTTTCAAAGGAATTTCAACAGCAAAAGTTGTGCCTTTACCGAGCT
>DAIPLL010000023.1:0-14202 GCA_036769265.1 Kapaibacterium sp. (SeqCode) | reverse complement strand
GCCCGACAAGTTTTCTAATCGGTGGTGAATGCTATGTTACAATGATTGAAACAGGCGAAAATATCTATTTAAACGACATTTTAAAAGAAGAGAATATAGAACCAAGAAACGGCATAAATTTTACATTAGCAAAATACAATGGTAGATATTTTGTATTTAGCGATAGCTTTAAAAAAATGTGGCTGCTTGAACCTCATAAGAGAAATACAGCAAAAATTAAAGCTATTGAGCTTCCGGAAAATAATTTAGGCATAGTTATTTTTGAGATATACGACAATCAGTTAAAAATGAGAAATAGTGATGGTAGTAAAGAGTTTATTTTCAATGATGAAAAAGATAAATGGATAAATGTTAAACCAGTTCAAGCAGGAGAATAAGATGAAAAACATCATTAAGTTACTATTTTTTATTTTATTAGTAAGTAATATTGCTATTTTTGCTCAAATTGATAACAATTTTCAAAAATTTTATGCTGACATACAAAAAGTATTAGCTAAAGATATTGAAAGTTTGACCACAAGCGATCTAAATTTACTTAACGAAACAATAAAACTTAATGCTAACTATTTTGGTGCTGCTAATCAAAAATTAACTCAAAAAGCTATACAAGATGCAAAAAATAAGAAACTTGAATATGAAAATTGGTTAAAGACCAAACAAAATTTAGAAGAAACGAAGCAAAATCTTGCCCAAACAACTGAAGCGCTGCAAGAATCAATTGCACGTGGTGATAGCCTTTATGCCGAGAATGTGCAGCTTAAAGAGCTAATCGAGCAACTTACTAAACGTGTTAAGTTATTAGAACGTGAAGCAGCACGATTAGAAAAGGTAAATAAAAGCTTTAAAGAAGAAGCAATACAAACAAAATATTTGCTTGAACAAAGCCGCACTGCTGTTCAAAGAATTATGAGATTATTGCCAAACCCAGCTGCACAAAACAATGAACTTTTAGATCAAGTGCCAGGCACATTGCAAGACTCACTTAATCAGTCTGAGTGTCAAATTGCTGAATTAATAAAGAATAATTTCATTATTACATTAGAAAGTGTGAAAAAAGATCAAGCTTTTTTAGATTCTGCTCGAGTTTATTTTTCAGAGAACAAAACTCATTTGCCTGTGGTTGAGTCTTATTTTAATGAAGCGAATGAACTTATAAACAGATTTAAAGAACTAAACACACCTTGCACAAGCAATTACGCATCTGAAATAGAAATTGCAATAACAGAATTACGTAGCCTGATTGAAATGACTGATAATTCTTTTGGGCAAAAATTAGCAAAATTTGTTTCTGAGAACTTGCTAATAGTAATAATTTTACTAATTGCAATTGCAGTTCTTATATTTTTACTTGCCAAGAAAAATAAAAACAACAACTCAACTACAAGCTAAAATCAATGAATTAAAAAGGGACTGCTTTTAAAACGAAGCAGTCCTTCTTATTTGGTTGCGGAAGAGATATTACATAGCTAAGCGAACTTCTTTGACTTCAGCAATCTTCATCTGTAAGATACGTTCTACCCCTCCTTTCAGAGTCATTACAGCGCCAGGGCAACCTGCACAAGCCCCAGCAAGCTCTACAAACACAACACCATCTTCAACTTTTCTAAGTTTGATTTTACCACCATCAGCTTCGATGAATGGTTTTATGTCGTTGTTGATGATTTTATCAACTTCGTCGAATAATTCTAAATCAGTCATTTTACACCTATGTTTAATTTAATCAATAAAGGATTTAATTTTTTCTATTGTAGTTGGTGCATAATAATTACAAGCACCTCTTTTAGTATCTGGTTCGATATTATGCTCTTTGATTACCTTTTTAACTTTTGCTTCGGTTGTGCCGAGCTTTTCGGCAATTTTCTTGGCAGTAAGCAATTCATCTTTTTTTTCCATAATGACCTCCATTAAATTAATTTTGATGATTGTTTTTTTGGGGAATTTCTTTATAGACTACACGCTGGTGTGATTTTGCAATTATAATTTTCTTAATTGTTTCTTTGATTATTTTAACATCCTCGAATGTTAAATCAGCATCGTCAAATTGTCCATCTAAAATTTTCTCATCAATTGAATCATTTATTCGCTTAATTATCTCATCTTTATCGTATTCTTTAACACGTGAAATAGCCTCTGCAGCATCGCAAATCATTAAGATTGCAGTTTCTTTTGAATTTGGCTTAGGACCAGGATAACGAAAATCATCGGGATTAATCAGGATGTCCTTTTCTTTTGCTTCTTCTAAGGCTTTGGCATAGAAATGCTTGATAATTGTAGTACCGTGATGCATTGGAATAAAGTCGATAATTCTTTTGGGCAATTTGTATTGTTTAGCAAGTTCAATACCATCATTTACGTGCTCCCGTATAGCAATGGCACTTCTTTGAGGTGGTAGAAGATCTAATTTATTCCCTATATCCAATTGATTTTCTGTGAAATATTCGGCTTTAGATATTTTCCCAATATCGTGATAGTAAGCACCAACCTTTGTAAGCAATTGATTTGCACCGATTGCTTGAGCACAACGCTCTGCAAGAAGTGCCACTCCCATTGTGTGCTGGTAAGTACCCGGTGCGACCTCATTCATTTTCAGAAGCAGAGGATGATTTAGATTATCGAATTCCTTTATTTTTAAGTCTGTTACTAAATCTGTAAGGCTCTCGACAATGTAAATGCCACCGAACGTAAGTATTGGCGAAATCACAGAGTTAACACCTGCAAAAAGCAATTTTGGCAATATTATATCAAAACCATCTGAACGTTCGAAACCGAAGAAAATTATAACTAATCCCAAACCAATGAATATGTAAAATATTGAGCGGAAAATTTGAGTTCTGCTTTGTATGTCTCTAACTGTGTAAGCTGCGAGGATGCCAGCAAAAAGCATAGCAGTGCCTGTGGAGTAATCATTACCACGTATGCCAGAAATCATAAGAGCCATAGTTACTGTTGAGTAAAAGGCTGTGCGTGAGTCGAAAATTATTGCTAAAAGCATTGATAAAGTTGGAAGAAAAATCAAGTACTCAATGGGGCTTTCAGTGTAGAAATTTACTGTGATCCACGCTACAAAGGAGACAATAATAAGGGAGACGCTAAGTATTAATAAATACAAATTATCAGCAAAAATTTTTCTGCGTATGTAATATAAATATATAAGTAAAATAGAGTAAATTATTGCAGAGTGACCAATGCTTCCTATGATATTATAAGTTGTGATAATGTTTTCTTCGCGCATTTGTTGTGAAGATTTATATGATTTTATTTTTAGAATATTTTCTTCGTTGAGTATCTCACCTTTACTGATAATTGTCTCACCTTTGCGAACAATACCTATAGTTTTAGGAACAGATTTTTCATTATTCTGGCGGGCACGTTCAGTGAGTTCTTCAGAGTAAATCAAATTAGGCTGAACATTTTTAGCAATAATTTCGATCACAGCGGAGGCATCTTTATCGAAATTCAAAGATGCAAATCTTTGTAATTTAGTAAGGAATGTTCCTCTATCGTTTAAAGAACTTTTAGGATAAATAAACTCTCTATTTGCAGAGATGCGAACTGTAATTTCTGTGTGTTTGATTTTGTCAAGATTTACATTTACAAAGCCATTATCATAAACATTATTCACGAACTGGATTGTAAGACTTCTGATTTTATTTATTTTTGCTAAACGCTGATTGTTAGGCAATGCTCGAAATTCTTGTAAGGTTTTCAGTGAAATTTCATCTTGCAGTGATAATTCATTAAAATCTGGATTAGAGATTGCTTTTAAACTATCCAGAATAGAGTTAATTTTTCTTATGGAAATGGCTTCAATGGATTTGTCCAAAACAAAGACAAAATTTGTATTCTCACGAGCTTCTTTGACTTCATTTTGGTAAGTCAAAACTGATTTATAAACAGGATAAGTGAATTCAGCTTTGATTGTTTGTCCGGTCCATTGATAACCAGGAACTAAATTAAATTTATTCTGTTCATCATATCCTGTTAAATGTAAAATGAAAAATACACTACAAACAATAACAGTTGATATTATTATAAATATTTTGTATTTTTCTGAATACCTTACTTTTGAGAAATCTATATCGGATGTTTCCCTTGAAGAAATTAATCTTTGAAATAATGTTTCTTTTTTAGACATATCAAAAAAAAATATTTACAACATTCAAAATAAAAAAAAATAAAGATTTAAACAAACTATTGATTTATTTTAAGATTTTAGAATTCTCTTTGAAACAATTTGATTATAATTTCGTAAAATCATATAGAGTTATAAAGGAGCAATACAATGAAAGCAAACATATTCATAATATCGATAATAGGAATTGGACTTTCACTTAATGCTTGTAAATCTATTAATCAAAGTGAAAGTTCATACTATGGGTATAATAATAAGCCGAAAATTGAGGAAACTAATCGCTACGAAACTAGCCAACAACTTTTGCAACCAAATAATTACGTGCAATCCAATGAAGTTTATTCATCTGATGAAAATTATAGCAACCAAAGTGCAACGATAATTGAGAATAATTATTATTTCTATGACCCACCTACTTTTTATTGGTATTATCCTTGGTGGCAACCAAGAAGAAATACAATCGTATATTCGCCACTACGAAATAATTTTTACATATCAATTGGTTATGGTTATTCTTGGTATGACTGGTATGATCCTTTCGTATATTATTCAATATGCAGTCCAATTGTTTATTATCCGTATCCAGTTTATTATCCAGTTCCATATCCTTATTACTATTATCATCACTATGGAAATTGGCAACAAAATTATAAACCTGTAAAAAATACACAAAAAGACACTTATCGTGATTTTGGACCTAGCAGAGGTAGTTATACTAATACAGGACTAAGCAACGAGAACAAAACTCCTGCAAATCATCGCAGCGGGACGGTTGAAGTTCCAACGACAAATTCTAATACAAAAGATATTTTCCAAAACACACCAGAAAGTAGAAACCGTCGTATTGGGATGCAGCCAGCTAAGGAAAGTTTTGGATCGCCAAGCAACGAAAACACAAATAATCGAAGAACTGAAAGCGAAATAAAGCAAACTGACGATTTCAAAAACCTTTTTGATAAAAAAGAACAAAATGTTAAAAAAGGAGAAAATCCTTTTGAACCAAACAGAAGGACTATTCCTCAACCCGTGTATGAAAGACCTTCGAGCTCTGCTCCAAACAAAGTTTTTGAACCATCAAGAAGCAATCCACCAAGAAATGCAGATACTCCATCAAGAAATTCAAACAGTAGTAATAACTCTGCTCCTGCTCAAAAAAATGATCAACCAGCAAATAAACGCTCACAATAAAGGTGACAATATGAAAAAAATTGTTATTTATTTGGTATTAGTTTCGTTTTCAATTAGTTTTTCACAAGCTCAGTTTATAGAAGATGCATTACGTTATGCAGGTAACAACCACTCTATTACACCAAGAGCAGTAGGATTAAATATAGCCTATATTGGGATCGCTGATGATCTTAACACTTTGATATCAAACCCAGCTGGACTTGCATTGATAGCAAAAAATGAATTCTCATTCGGTTTTGGTTTTTCTCACATAGGAAATGAAGTAGAAATTTTCAATAAAAAGAATAAGTTGACGATAAACAATGAATACTTAAACCATATCGCATTTGCTTCACCTGTTCAAATAAGCACTGGAATTGCGACCGTTGCTATTGGTTATTTCAAGGATAATAATTTCAAGAATAGTTATGATTATTCTATTTTTAATGATAAATCAAGTTATATTTATCAGCAGGCACAAGCGAAAAAACGTTGGACGTTCGATTTGTTGCTGGCAGATATAAACGGTAAGACCAATATTAAAGATTCTGTGCGTCAAATTTCGTGGGTTGATGAAAATGGTGGTATTCACAACATAACAGGTGGATTTGGCTTTGACATAAACGAAAGCGTTGCTTTAGGTCTTTCTATAACTGGTAAATGGGGTACTTTCGAATATTTTAGAGAATTTTCTGAGATTGATGAGCTGAATAAATATAGGACTTGGCAAATTGATGATTTTAACAGATTAGACTTGAAAGAGAAAATCAAGCAAAATGTATCCGGAATTACTGGGCAAGTCGGTATCTTAGGTAAAATTGAGAACTTTATGCGAATAAGTTTTACAATAAAATTTCCAACATTTTATAGCGTTAATGAAAATTTCTCTGCTAAACACATTGTAACATTTGATCCAAATCCACAAGGTGTTGTAGATAGATTTGATACTACAACGGTTGGCAAAAATTCTTACAACATACGCACACCATTTCTTTATAGCGCGGGATTTTCGGTGAACGCGTTGGGTGCAACCTTCAGCGCAGGTGTAGAGTATTCTGACGTAACACAGATGAAATTTAGCGATGCAACAGCAGATGTGCAGGAACAATTTGATATTTTAAACAGGATGATAATACGTAATTTAGTTGGGCAAACAACATGGGGATTTGGTGTGGAATATAAATTCCCTGCTTTACCGTTGGAGGCTCGTGCAAGTTATGCTAAGACTACATCACCGTATCAATTGGATATACCAAATGCAAATAAATCAACATTTTCGCTTGGCGGGAGTATGTATCTCTCTAAAAGTGTTCGCATAGATGGGGTTATGCGTTGGAATAATTTTACCGAGCAGCGAACTGCTTATGGAAACGAAGAAAATCTTGCAACATTTTCCAGCTACGTACTTAAACAAACACCACTAAATATAATGATTGGTTTGACCTATAGGTATTAATAGAATTTTGATTAAAGTAGGCTACCCTTATAGGGTAGCCATTTTGAATTATATTTTAACATCCAATCCAACGAAAGCGGTTCGTGGGCGAGCAGGACCGTATATGTAGCCTGAGTCACGCTTAGGTCCTTGATCTAAATCGCTTTGGAAAGCATTGAAGATATTATTCACGCCCAAATTTATTTCAATGTTCGGGCTATATATTAATTTGTATGCAATTTTGGAATTAAGTTCAAAGAAGTTTTTAGTTTTCACTAAAACATCTTGCTCTATAAAGCCAGCATAATGTGGCAAATACATACTGCCTGTTAAAATACCAGAAAGTGCAATGTTTAACCTTCCATTAGGATTAATATTAGCAACAAAGTATCCATATAAATTTGGAGATTTAAATATTTTTTTAGAAAATTGTGGTTCAATTCCTGCATTTTCATCACCTGATGACCATTCAACAGGTTTATTATGGTAACCATTTTGAATAGTGAAACTACCTTTTATATCAAACAATTTTGAGAATACAGCTTGAAGTTCAAAATTTGCACCATAGACGAATGCGTCTTCCCCATTTGTTCTAAGCAAGTTTAAGTTATTGTTCGCATCTCGACCGATTTCCTCCAAAACGAATACATCAGAAAGTTTTGTATAGAAACCTTCAATTGAAGCTGCAATTGGCAAATCAAATAAGCTTAATGAAAAATCAAGCGATGATGAATAAGAAATTGACGACTCATATCTTAAATTTTTATCGATAGTTATCAACAACCCTTCGCCACCAACTTGAGTAATATGAAGATCTTCGTCAAATGCTTGTGGGGGACGATAACCAGTAGAAATACTTGCCCTCAAATTTATATTATTGCTTAGTTTATAAAGTAAATTAGCACGTGGTGAAAAGATTAATTCATCAATTTTATTATGTTTATCCAATCTTAAACCCCAAATTAGATTTAATTCATCAGTAATATTCCAATCATCTTGCATAAATATGCCATTTTGAGAAGTTTTTTGATTAATAATTCTGCTGTATGCAATAGCTTCATCTTTCATCCAATCATAGTGAAATTCATATCCAAAAGTAAAAATGTGATACCCTAAGAAATTATCTAAAAAATGATCATATTGAATGCTTGCTGCAAATGTTCTATTATTTGTGTTCCCATAAGCATTTGGATCGAAACCAGAACCATAATAACTATCACGATTAGTATTTTGGAATCCGGCGTTTAATGTGATTTTGTTTATATGATCATCAAGGTATATCTCATATTTAAAAGTTAAAAAATTTGAATTATGGGAAGCTTGCTCGGTTATATTTGTAAGATGAGGCGGTCTATTAAACTTATCCCCACCACGAATGAAATGATAAAGTGTTTGAAAGCCTAAGCTAATTTTACTTTTATGATTAGGACGGTAAAATGAGCGAATACCATAAGTTTTTACGTTTAATTTTCCTATATCTGAGTAACTATCATTATTTTCGTCCCAACCTTCTCTATCTCTAATGAAACCGAATAGATATGAACCAAAGTTCTGGTTTTCAGAAATAATACTCCCATTCAAATTAAATGTTTTATCAAATGTTTTTTCATTTATAAATGATTGAAAAGCATTAAAATTAAAACTATTATTGTAGGGTTCTTTTAGAATTATGTTGATAATACCAGCAATTGCATTACCACCGAATAAAGATGAGCCACCACGAATAACTTCAATTCTATCAATCATACTCGATGGCATTTGCTCAAGACCATAAACACCATTTAATGATGAAAATATCGCATTTCCATCAATCAGAATTTGTGAGTAACGCCCATCGAGACCATTTATTCTAACCTGACTAAAACCACAATTCTGGCAATTGTTTTCAGTACGCACACCTGGTTGAAAATTAAGACCATCTTTTATATCAACAGAGCTTGTAGCTATAAAATCACGAGTATTAATTACAGAAACCTTAATTGGCGCATCTTCATATATCTTTTCTGAACGTGTTGCAGTAACAACTACATCTGCTGTTTGAATCGCTGTTTCCTCCATTTCAAAATTCATAGTTATTGGCTCGCTAAATTCTTTTTCAATTGTAAATTTATGATGAATTGGTTTAAAACCAACACCTGTTATAATTAATTCATAATTACCTTTTGGAATACCTTTTATATGGAAGAAGCCTTTTGAATTAGTAATAGCACCAAGCGAAGTATTCATAATACGAACTGTAGCGCCAATGATTGGTTTGTTTTCACCATTTTTCATAAAAACATAACCTTCAATGCAGTTTTCATGGGCATACAGTTCCGAACTAAATAATATGAAGAAGATTAAAACAAATAATTTTTTCATTATAAGCTCCAATTTAAATTAACATTTATTAATGTTTAATTATTGCTAATTTAGATTTTTGTTTTCACTAACATACAAAATTAATTTTTATAATTATTTTTTCAAATTAAATTAATTTAATATTGAATAAATTTCAAACTAAAGTATTAATTTAAGTTCATATTTAATTTTATAATTTCTTATTATTCAAAAAAAATATTTAGATTTATGTAAAAATTTTATTAGTTTAGTGAAAATGTATAATAAAATTTTGTAGGTTAGCTTATGTTAAGCCAAGCAATACAGGATTATTTGAAAACCATATATAAACTCGAAGAAAATGGTGCTGTTTCTACAACAGCAATTGCAAAAGAGTTGAATATCTCGGGCGCATCAGTTACAGGAATGCTTAAACGACTTGCAACAATGAAACTTGTTGATTACAACTCTTACAAAGGTGTTAAACTAACAAACGAGGGAAGAAAAGTTGCTCTTGAGATAATACGTCATCATAGACTACTTGAATTATACTTAAAAGAAGCGTTGGGATATCCACTCGAAAAAGTCCACGATGAAGCTTGCCGGTTAGAACATGTTATTTCTAAGGATTTTATCGAAAGAATTGAGGAAATATTAGGCAATCCAGAGTATGACCCACATGGACATCCGATACCAACAACCGAGGGTGATATTGAACTAACAGACGAAAAGCCATTGGTAAATTTTAAAAGTGGGGATGTTGTTGTTATACGGCGTTTATCCGATCATGATCCAGATATGCTATCTTATTTTGAAAAAATGAAGTTATTACCAAACACAATTATGCGAATAATTGACAAAGCACCTTTTAATGGACCTATAACAACATTCTACAATGGCGAAAGTCAAATTATTGGGAACGAGATAGCAAAGAACATCTTCGTTGAACCTTATCAAGAAAAAGAAGATTAATCAAAATCTAAAATCAAAATAAAAGGGATGCATCAGCATCCCTATTTTTTTATTAGCTCAGTTATTACTTCAATATGAAAAGTATGGGGAAACATATCCACAGGTTGTACTTTGTTTACTTCGTATGCTGAATTCATAAGTGCAATATCACGAGCTTGGGTAACAGGATTGCAACTTACATAGATGATTCGTTTCGGCGCGACTTCAAGCAAGTGAGCAATTGTGTTTTCAGTCATACCTGAACGTGGTGGATCGATTATGACAACATCTGGATTTTCAATTTGCTTGAAGAGGTTTGGTATTTTTTTTGAGTTTAAATCAGCTTCATAAAATTCAACGTTGTTTATATTATTGGTTTGGGCATTATTTTTTGCATCTTTTATTGCTGATGAGTTAAGTTCTATACCAATAGCTTTTCGAACAGTTTTTGCTGCTGGGAGTGTGATTGTTCCACAACCACAATATAAATCCCATATAACAAAATTTTTCTCTAAACGTGCTATTTCTAATATTTTGCCTATAAATGTATCGAGTTGTGTTGAGTTAGTTTGAAAAAAAGAAAATGGTGAAATATCGAATACAATATTAAGTATTTCTTCCTGTAATACACCATAAATGTTTGAAAGTTGAATTTCTCCTACAGCAACGCTACTTTGTTTATCATTGGTTGCCCAATATGTTATTTTGACTTGCTCGAAAATTTTTGGTAACTCATTTACAAACCACAGAGCAAAGGCTTCTTCGTCTTCGTTTGTTGGTTTATTTGTTATAAGTATAGCCATAACAGAGTTTTGATAACGAGAATAACGCAAGACAATATTTTTCAGAAAACCTTTTTGATTGTAATAATTATGTGGGCTTATATTTCTTGAAATAGCTTCATTTCGAACAAAATTTATAATTTGGTTGCCAATATCTGGCTGGATGAAGCATTTATCAATGTCTATTATTTTATCATATCTGCCGGGATAGTGCATACCGAGAGCAAAATTTTTGTTGAAGTCTTGCTCAGAATGAATTTGCTTGGGAGTAAGCCAACGATGAGCCCCAAACGAGAATTCCATTTTGTTTCGGTACTCATAAATAGCACTCGAAGGGATTGGGTGGGCAATTTTATCAATTTGAAGTTTTCCAATACGGCTGTAAGCATCTTGAACGTGACGCAATTTCCAAAGAAGTTGCTCGCTATATTCCAAATTTTGCCAGGAGCAACCACCACAAGTGCCAAAGTATTGGCATTTTGGTTCAATTCGCTTTTCTGATGGTTCGATAATTTTAGTTATGAATCCTTCAGAGTAATTTTTTTTATCTTTTGTAATAACTGCAAGAACACGCTCACTGGGGAGAGCTCCTCCTTTAAGAAATATAACTTTATTTTCAAGGCGTGCAACTGAAACACCTTCAAAGCCGATGTTTTCTATAACTAATTCGATTTCTGGATTTCGCATTTTATTCAATTATGACCTTTGCGTAATATGATTTACTTTCAGTAGTAAAATACAAAATTAATGGACATTTTTTGCAAGGTAAAAAGCTTTTAGGTATAGCTATGAAATTTGTATAATTACTGTATTTTGCAAATTCGAATGCTCTGCCATCAAGTGTATAAAATTGCAAATTGTTCAAAATATTATTTGTTGCTATAAAAAGATAATCCTTGTTTTGATAAATTCGATAGTTGCATTCTTTTTCCAAACTTGTAATTTGATCTTTTACTTTAAAGGTTATGGGAATAAGAAACGAATTTGCCCCGCTGAAAAATAAATTCAAATTTGCTTCAAACCACTCGTCAACTGGTTCCTGTGCATCAAGCCATACACGTATTTTTTCTATTTGATATGGATTAATATGTAACTCGCCTGGTTGGGGATCGAGTCTGAAAAAGTAAGATTTGCCATTGTTATACTGATTAAAGCTATAATTTGTGATTTTGAGCGTATCATCACCGTAATTTGCAATGTAAAGATAGGCTGAAGAATTATTCTCATTTAGTAAAGTAATTTCGGAACTTGAAACAACTGGATGTGAGAAATGCTTCAAATCAGGATCTGAGAAAGTGTTAATTCTAAAAATAAAATTATTGTTGTCGATGAATGGATTACGATTATTCTGAACTTCTGAAATTCTAAGATTCCTTGCAAATTCTGTTGAATCAACAGGATCAAGGCGAGCAAATTCCTTTAAATCGTTCAGCTGACTGTTGATATAGTTGTATGGATTATCGTATCTCAATGCAAAATAAAACATACCGCGTGCAATATCACCTCGAACGCTTGTACGGGGCTCGAAAACAATCTCACCTTTGGTGTTTTGACCAAGTCGCGAACCACCATCTTCGTATGAAACATTTTTGCTAACATAACCGAAAGGATAATTGGCACGTTTGGTGTTTGCTATTTCATAAGTTGGGCGAATATGATAAAGATCGCTTTTGGGTGGCTCGTTCTCAGCTCCGAGAGATTGAGGCCAAGTGTGCTCAGTATTGAATTTGGTAGTGTTTACGTCCGGAATACCAGAAGTTTTGACTTTACGACCAGTATAAATGCATTCGACGTAGCCATCGACATTATCTAAACTCCCCCACATAAATTCACGTGCCTCTTTATATGTAAGAGATGTATGTGGTTGAACAAAAGTTTTAAGAACATTCAAAAGTCTTGAACCACGTATATTGTCGGTTGGTTTGTATATTTCATTAAAGTGAGTTGCTTTGCCAATAATTTTGGACATTATCGCATATTGTGCTTGTGGTGTCTTCAACTCACATATCAAATATGCATAATAGTTCACATTATCTAATGGAGAAAATTTTAATGGTATTTTCAGTGAATTCCCACTGGGAATAACCATTGAATTATTTTGTAACAAAGTAAAAACATTCAAGCTATCAATTAATTTGACATTATGAAGATAAATATCGCTTTCAGTATTATTAAATAATTCTGCATAGGCGATTGTATCTTTGTTAACCAATATATTTTCCAAATAAATATCTTGTAATGTTTGAGAGAAAATCAAATTAAAATTTCCAAGAAATATGAGTAAAAAAAACTTTTTCATACAAAATCCAATTTAATTTATAAAAATTAAAGACAGAAATTCTCCAATTGCGTTTTCTAAGGCTTTGTATTCACCCACAGCCCAGCCATTTGAAATAATGGCAAAGACAAGCGTATCGCCATCGAGGGAATTAACGTAACCAGCTAAAGCACTTACGTTTCTATGCGTGCCAGTTTTTGCAATAAGATTATTCTCGCAATGGGTTGAAATAAAGCGTTTGCGCAATGTACCGTCCACTCCGGCAATAGCTAATGAACGTCCAAAACAATCTGCAAATTCTGAATGGACGGCAGATATAAGAAGTTTAGTAACAGCATTTGTTGTTGTCTTATTTCTTCGAGAAAGTCCTGAACCATCATTAAGTATTAATTCATTAAAATCAATACCAAATTTCGGAGCAAAAGATTTATAAAATTCGATACTGCTTGTTCTATTATTAGAATTATTATTAAAAGTTGCACCAATAATTTTGAACAATGTTTCAGCTAAATAATTATCACTATTTTTATTAATCTCGGAAATAAAGCTACATAGATCACGACTAAATTCAGCAAGAAGAGCAGCCTGATTAAAATTCTCCAGTTTTTTCACTGAAAAATTACCTGTAATTTCTATACCATTATCTTTTAATCTTTGGTAAAATGCGCCCGCAGCTATTATTTCCGGATTTAGTATTTTTAAAGCGTATTTCTGATTTGAATTGATCGATATACTACCTGAAAGATTAACCAATTGCTTGCCATTAGGCAAAAGCTTGGTAGTTACAGAAATGCCTGACTTTCTGAGAATAGATTTTTTACGTTTATCACCATATTTTTGTTCAAAATAAAGAATATTTTCAACATCATAGTAATCATTTAATGAGTGTTTTTTACGTTTTCGATTGATTTTCGAAGGCACTGCACCTACTACACAAACATTGTTGTTTACTACAAAGCCTAAGGATGCAGGGATTATTTGCACACTGGCTGGACGACCAGCTACTGAACCAGCAGAAATAATCACCATACCACTATTGCGGTTTATGCTCAAAGCAGTAACGGGTGGGACATACTCAACTTCGTCGAGATCACCACTATAACTAAAGCGCGAGCTATTTCCATCAAAAAAACTACCA